>NZ_JZWY01000671.1:0-1999 GCF_000966955.1 Streptomyces sp. NRRL S-495 | reverse complement strand
GGTGGCGGCTGCTGGTGACGGCGCTGCTGGCGGTGCCCGTGCTGGTGCTGTCGATGGTGCCGTCCGCGCAGTTCCCGGGCTGGCAGTGGGTCTGCTTCGGATTGGCCCTGCCGGTGGTGAGCTGGGGTTCGGCCGGCTTCCACCGCCGGGCCCTGCGGGGCCTGCGGCACGCGGCGGCGACCATGGACACCCTGGTGAGCCTCGGTGTGGTCGCCTCCTTCGCCTGGTCCGCCTACGCGCTGCTGTTCGGCGGGGCCGGCGCGATCGGGATGCGGATGCCGTTCTCGCTGACCGCGGACGGCGGCGGCACCGCGCACGTCTATCTGGAGGCGGCCGTCGGGGTGCCGCTGTTCGTGCTGGCCGGGCGCCTGCTGGAGGGCAGGGTGCGGCGGCGCAGCGGTTCCGCGCTGCGGGCGCTGGCCGAGCTGGGCGCCAAGCAGGTGTGCGTCCGCGATCCGCGGAGCGGCGAGGAGCGGCTGCTGCCGATCGAACAGCTGCTGCCGGGGCAGGAGTTCGTGGTCCGTCCGGGTGAGCGGGTGGCCACCGACGGTCTGGTGGTGGAGGGCGGCTCGGCGCTCGACCTGAGCCTGCTGACCGGCGAGTCGGTGCCGGTGGAGGTCGGCCCGGGCGACCGGGTGGCGGGCGCCACGGTGAACGTCGGCGGGGCGCTGGTGGTGCGGGCGACGGCGGTCGGCGCGGACACCCAACTCGCCCGGATCACCGCGCTGGTGGCGGACGCCCAGGCCGGCAAGGCGCGGGCGCAGCGGCTGGCGGACACCGTCGCCGGGGTGTTCGTGCCCTGTGTGCTGACGGTGGCGGTCTGCGTGCTCGGCTTCTGGCTGGGCGCGGGCGCGGACCCGCAGGCGGCGGTGACGGCGGCGGTCGCCGTGCTGGTGGTGGCCTGCCCGTGCGCGCTGGGCCTGGCGACTCCGACCGCGCTGCTGGCGGCGACCGGGCGGGGCGCCGAGCTGGGCGTCCTGGTCCGCGGCCCGGAGGTGCTGGAGAGCCTGCGCCGGGTCGACACCGTGGTGCTGGACAAGACCGGCACCCTGACCACCGGTCGGATGGAGCTCGCGGCGGTGGCCGTGGCCGCCGGCGCGGGGGTCGACGAGGAGCGGGTGCTGCGGCTCGCCGGAGCCGTCGAGCACCGTTCGGAGCACCCGGTCGGGCGGGCTGTCGTGGGGGCGGCCCGAGCCCGGTGCGGCTCCGACCCCCTTCCGGTGGTGGCCGGGTTCGCGGCCACCACCGGGGTCGGGGTGTCCGGCGAGGTCGAGGGGATCCGGGTGCGGGTGGTCCGCCCGGACGAGGCCGCAGAACCGCTGCCCACCGAGCTGACGGCCGCGCTCGCGGACGCCTCGGCGGCGGGCCGCACGCCGGTGGTGGTGGAACTGGACGGCCTGCCGGTGGCCGTGCTGGCGGTCGGCGACACCCTGCGCTCGGGCAGTTGGCGTGCCCTGCACCGGCTGCGCGGCATGGGCCTGGAGCCGGTGCTGCTGACCGGCGACGGTCCGGGGGCGGCGCGCGCGGTCGCGGAGGAGCTGGGCATCGAGCGGGTGCACGCCTCGGCCTCCCCGGAGCGCAAGGCGGAGGTGGTGGCCGAGCTGAGGGCCGCCGGCCGGACCGTCGCGGTGGTCGGCGACGGGGTCAACGACGCGGTGGCGCTGGCCTCGGCGGACCTCGGGGTGGCGCTCGCCTCGGGCAGTGACGCGGCGATCGGCGCGGCCGGACTGACCCTGGTGCGCGGGGACATCGAGGCGGTGGTGGACGCCGTCCGGCTGGCCCGGCGCACCCTGGGGACGATCCGGTCCAATCTGGTGTGGGCGTTCGGCTACAACGTGGTGCTGATTCCGCTGGCGGCGGTGGGGCTGCTGAATCCGATGCTGGCGGCGGTGGCGATGTCGCTGAGTTCGCTGCTGGTGGTGGGCAACAGCCTGCGGCTGCGGACCTGGCGCCCGGGGCGGGGCACCGCGGACGAACGCGGGGGCGGTCGGACCCCGCG
>NZ_JZWY01000670.1:0-8072 GCF_000966955.1 Streptomyces sp. NRRL S-495 | reverse complement strand
CGGCCCGGGCGCGGCGCTCGGCGGGTGCGGCGTGGTGAGCGGACGGTCCGCGGCCGGGGGCCGGACGGTCGAGCGGGCGAGGGCGGTCGGGCGGGCGAGGCTGGTCGAACGGCTGAAGGTGGTCGGACCGCCGGTCGGGGCCGCCGCGGTGGCGCTGGCGCTGCTGTCCGGGTGGACGGCGATCGGCGGCGCCGGCACCGCGCGCCCGGTCGAGGTCGGGCCGGGCTGGCTGCTCCTGCCGTCGGCGGGCGGGGTCCCGTCCACCGCGGCCTTCTTCACGGTCCGCAACCCCGGCGACATACCGGACGAACTCACCGGCGCCAGCTGGGAGTTCGGCGGCAAGGTGACCCTGAAGCGGCATCTGCACCAGGGTGCGGCGGGCAGTTGGGCCCCGGTCACGGCCCTTGAGGTCCCCGAGCGGGGGGAGCTGGCCATGTCCCCGGAGGATGCCGATCTGATGATCATAAATCCACCCCCTCTGAAGGTCGGCCAGTGGGTGGAGTTCACCCTGACCTTCCGCAACAGCCCCGCCCTGCGGGTCAAGGCGGAGGTCCGCCCACCCGGCGGCCGCCGCAGCTGAACCCCGAGGAGGCCCGGCCCCCGTCCGAAGCCTCCTCGGCCCCACCGGGTGGGCCACTCGCGTCGAGGGTCGGTGGCCCACCCGGCCGGGGACTCCGGGCCCGACCGACGGACTGTCGGTCGGGCCCGGTAGTTTGTGGACCGCCCTTCCGGGGGCCGCCGGGAATTCGGATGCTCTGACCAGGGAGTCCGTGCTTTCCTGTGTCACGCCGTCACCCCGTGACGCCGTCGCGCCGTCGTACGTACCGTCGCGCCGTCGCGCCGTTCGCGGAGGGTGGTGGCGGTCGCACGCCCGGCAGCCCTGCCCCGCACCGAGGAGTCCTCCCATCAGTACCGTGATACGCCGGTCCGCCCGTACCGCCCTGGCCACCGCCGCCTGCGGCGCCTTCCTCGCCGGCGGCCTCGCCGCGTGCGGGACCGTCCAGCAGCTCAACGCGGCCGACAAGGTGTCGAAGGCCTTCGAGACCTTCGGCAGCGGCAAGTCCTTCAGCGCCAAGCTGTCGGTCGACGCCACCCCCGCGCAGATCCAGGCCTTCGGCGCGGCCACCGGTGAGGAGATCGACAAGGACAGCGCGGCCGCGCTGGCCGCCGTCAGCCTGTCGATCGCCTTCAGCGCGGACAAGCCGCTCAAGGACATCCAGCCGACCAAGGGCGCCGGCAACGGCGCCGCAACGGCCGCCGACCCGTCGGTCTCGGCCTCCTACACGCTCACCGGCAAGGGCGGCGCACCGCTGGCGGAGCTCCGCCAGGTCGGCGGCAAGACCTACGCGCGCGGGGACCTCGCCGGGTTCGCGCAGCTCGTCGGTGAGAACGCCGCCGAGGTCGAGGGGCTGGCCGAGGGCCTGCCCACCGCCCTGGGGAACGCGCTGAAGGGCCAGTGGGTCAGCTTCGACGCGAAGGCCCTCGAAGCCACGGGCGGCACCGGAGGCACCGGCGGGGCGGGCGGGGCCGCGACCCCCGCGCCGACCCTGGACCCGAAGGCCGCGGAGAACCTCAACGCCTCGCTGAAGGACATCCTCACCCGCGACCTGTCCTTCGAGGACAAGGGCAAGCAGGACGGCAAGGACCGGATCACCGTCACCGCCCCGGCCCGCAAGCTGACGGACGACCTGCTGAAGGCCGTCGAGCCGCTCGCCAAGGACATCCCGAACCTCGGCAAGCTGCCCAAGTCCGCCCCGGCCAAGGTGCCGGACCGCCCGCTGGCGCTGGACCTCTACCTCGACGGCGGCGCGCTGTCCGTCGTGACCTTCGACCTGGCCCAGCTGGAGGAGAAGGCCGGTCCCGGCACGCCGCTGCCGCTCCGGATCGCGTTCGGCCACGACACCCCGGCCGTCCAGGCGCCCGCCGGCGCCACCGAACTCGCCACCGAGGACATCAACGGCCTCTTCGGCGAGCTCGCCGCCGCGGGCGGCGGCGCTGGTGGCACGGACGGACCGGCCGCGCCGCTCACCGACGCCCAGGTCAAGGAGCTGACCCGGGACGGCGCCATGAACGAGGAGCAGGTGCGGCTGTACAACTCGTTGGGCCTGGGCTACCAGGACATCAAGGACCTCGCCGACCTGAAGGCCTGACCGTCCGGTCGGCACGCCCCGACCCCGGCCCGGCACGCCCAGGCCGGGCCCGGGGCCGCTACGCCGGTGACGGCCCGGGGCGTGCCGACAGGTCCAGCACGTCCTCGACCGGGCGGCGCGGGGTGGCCGCACCGGCCGGGCCGTAGCCCATCCGCAGCACCAGCTGGACGTGGCGGGGCCCGTCGGCCGGGTCGCGCAGGCGCCAGCGCAGGTCGGGCCACTCCACCGGCTGGTGCCACACCGTCAGCCGCAACCCGTGCACGGTGGCCAGCAGCCAGACCCGCTCCAGTGCCTGCCCCGCCCGCAGCCAGTCCGCCGGGCCGTCCCCCGGGGTGCTCAGCGTGCAGAGCCGGGGCAGCGCCTCGAACCGTTCGGACGTCTGCGCCGGCCCCTCGTGGTGCGGCGGCCGCCCCGCGTACTCGCGCGTCGGCACCCGGGCGTCGTGGTCCTGCGGGCCGAGCACCGCGTACGGCAGCCCGTCGACGGCGGCGGGGGCGGACGGGTCGGCCCCGGCGTCCGGCCGGAGCCAGGAGTGGGTCTCGGCCTGCCGCGCGGGGTCGTGGGCGATCCGGTCCTCAGCCTCCGTGGTGACCGCCAGCACCCGCCGCACCCCTGCCTCCCCCAGAACGGCGAGCGTCGTGCCCTCCTCCCCGGCGGCGGCGACCAGCTCGGCGGCGACCGCCTCAGGGACGTCCTGGTCGGTGAACGGCCGCCGGCTGGAGCGGCGCTCGGCGATCGCGGGGTAGAGGTCCCGGCCGAACGGACCTGCGCCGCCCGTCCCAGCGGTACCGGCCGTCCCGGCGGGCCCGGACAGGTCCAGGACGGCGAGCAGCTGCGGGTCCGCCGGATCGGGCAGCAGCCGGACGACGGCCGCCCGGCCGAGCCGGGCACCCGCGACCCGCAGATTGAACAGCGCCGCGCCGGCCGCGACGTGCAGGGCAGCACCACTGGCATCGGCGAGCGGCACGGCCCGGCCCTGATCGGCGTACACCTCGACACCCCGGCCGTCCGGGGTCGGCCGGAAGCGCCACGGCTGGCTGTTGTGCAGCGACGGCGCCGCGCCACCCGCGGCGGCGAGCATCCGCAGGTCGGCCGGAGTGAGAGCTGATGGGGTCATGGTGATCCTCTCCTGGCCTCGACACCCCGGGGCCCGGCCTCATCGGCCGCACGCCCCGATACCCCCGAGCGTGCGCCGCCCCCGCGCCCGTCGCAAAGGGTCCAACGGCCCGCTTCACCGCCGGTGCCCCGGCACTGTCGGCGGCCGGCGTTACTCTCCGTGCCCGCCATCGGACCGGAGGAGCATGAACCCACCGGGGCGAGGAGGAGGACCACCACCTCGACGACTACTACCGCGACACCGGCGATGCGTTCAGGGGTGGGGGACGACGGCGACCGGGGGGTGGGCGTGGTGGAGGACGGCGTGGGTGGTGCGGCCGAGGCGGGGGGCGAGGTCGTGCGGGCGGCGTCGGCGGCCGACCACCAGCAGGGCGGCGCCCTCGGTGTCCTCGACGAGGGTGCGGGCCGCTCCCAGCCGGGCCTGTTCGACGACCTCGATCTGCGGGTACCGGGCGCGGTGGCCGGCCAGGGCGGCGGCCAGGGCCTTCTCCTCGGCGGCCTGGAGCTGGGCCGTCTCAGTGCCGGAGGGCAGGAAGCCGACCACCGCGAAGGACGCCGGGAGGTTCCAGCCGTGGACGGCGCGGACGCGGGCGCCACGCAGTTCGGCCTCGCGGAAGGCGAAGTCGAGCACGGTGTCGCTCGGCGCGCCCGCGTCGACGCCGACCACCACCTCGGGCACGGTCCCGGTGGCGCTCTCCCTGGCGCTCTCCGTGCCGGTCTCCGGCCCCGGCTGCCGGACCACCACGACCGGGACGGCCGCGCGGCCCGCGACCGCCATGCTCACCGAGCCGACCAGCAGCCCCTTGAAGCCGCCCAGGCCGCGCGAGCCGAGGACGAGCAGATCCGCGTCCTCGGTGGCCTCGGTGGCCGCGACCAGGCCGTCAACGGCGGCGTCGAGCACCACATCGGTCTGCACGGTGAGGCCCGGGTGCCGGGCGCCGACCTCCTCCGCCACGGCGGCCAGCATCCGCTGGGCGGCCACCGGCAGGTCCTCCGGGTCGGCGAACGAGGCACGCCCGTCGGTGAGCCACGGCCAGGCGTGCAGCAGCCGCAGCGGGGCGCCCCGCCGCAGCGCCTCCCCGGCGGCCCAGTGAGCGGCGACGGTGCTCTCGGGCGAGCCGTCGACTCCGGCCAGGACTGCGGGCGTCATGGGTGTTCCTTCCGCTGCGGGTCCGCGGTGCGGGGCGCACCGTCGGGGGCACTGCCGGGTGGCACTGCCGGGTGGCTGTTCCGGGTGCCGGGCAGTTGTCGGACGCGCGCCCTCGGCGTGCGCTGACGCACCGTCGGCCCCCTCCCCCACCCTGGTCGGCGGACCGTTCGGCGGCCAGGGGCCACAAGGCCCTGTCCGCCGGGTCCTAGGGCCTGGATCGGGGCCTGGGGCGCGGGGGTGGCTGCCGACCGGCGCGCGAACGGCCACGCACCTCTCCCGTCCTGCTCGTGACCGACCCCGGCGTCCCCCGCACGTGCCTGCGGCACTAACGTGAATCCGACAAACCACCTGATCGGACCATACGTCCATCAGGCTGTCGGACTGTCTCCGGCGATTCCGGACCAGCAGCACGAACACACGAGGAGGACGCCGGTGGGCGGCGCGGAGGACACGCGGACGGGCACCGGCGGAGACCAGCGCGGACGGGCGGACGGCACCCCGCCGCCCGGCTGCCCCGCCCACCCGGGGCAGCCGCAGTACTCCGGCCGGCCTCAGCGGTCGGGACAGCCCCGGCAGTCCGGCCCAGCAGAGGAGGCACCGCAGCCCCGCGCATCGTCCGGCGGCGGCCCGCGGATCCCGCAGCTGCGCCTGGACGAGCTGCTGGAGGAGCTCCAGTGGCGGATCGACGCGGCGCGCGGCACCCGGGACCGGGTGCACAGCCTGCTGGAGGCGGTCCTCGCGGTCGGCCGCGAACTGGACCTCGCCCAGGCGCTGCACCGGATCGTCGAGGCCGCCGCCGACCTGGTCGACGCCCGCTACGCGGCGCTCGGGGTGATCGGCGCGGACGGGCACTCGCTCTCGCAGTTCCTGACGGTCGGCCTGAGCCCCCGGGAGATCGAGGCGATCGGCCCGCAGCCGACCGGCCGGGGCATCCTCGGCGAGCTGATCCGCGACCCGCAGCCGCTGCGCTGCCCCACCCTCTCCGAACACCCGGCCTCGGTGGGCTTCCCGCCGAACCATCCGCCGATGCACACCTTCCTCGGGGTGCCGGTCCGGGTGCGCGGCGAGGTGTTCGGCAATCTGTACCTGACCGACAAGCGGGGCGGACTGGACTTCGACGCGGACGACGAGGCGGTCATCTCGACCCTGGCGGTCGCGGCCGGGGTCGCCATCGACAACGCCCGGCTGTACGAGGAGGCGCAGCGCCAGCAGCGGTGGCTGCGGGCGAGCGCCGAGATCACCCGCAGCCTGCTCTCCGGCGCGCCCCGGCTGGAGGTCGTGGAGCTGATCGCGCGCCGGGCCCGGGAGATCGCGGGCGCCGAACTGTCCGATGTGTCGGTGGCGTTGGCCGATCCGGGCGAGCGGGCGGCCGAACTGACGGTGGAGGTCGCGCTGGGCGGGCGGGCGGAGGCCCGGCTCGGGGTGACGGTGCCGGTGGACGGCACGCTGTCCGGCGCCGCCTACGCCTCGGGCTCACCGGCGACCAGTGACGAGCTGGAGCACGACGAGCGGTTCCCGGCGGGGCCCCCGGGGCGGTTCGCCGGGCTGGGTCCGGCCGTCGCGGTGCCGCTGGGCACCGGTGGGGGGTTCGGGCGCGGTGTGCTGCTGCTGGCCCGGGCGAACGGGCAGCCGCCGTTCACGGCCGAGGAGACGGGCCCGTTGCTGGGCTTCGCCGACCAGGCCGCGCTGGCCCTGGAACTGGCGGAACGGCGGCGGGACGCCGAGCAGTTGACACTCCTGGAGGACCGTGACCGGATCGCCAGGGACCTCCACGACCTGGCGATCCAGCGACTGTTCGCGACCGGTATGACCCTGCAGAGCGCGGGGCGGCTGATCGAGAGCCGGAGCGCGGCCGACCGGGTGAGCCGGGCGGTCGCGGACCTGGACGAGACCATCAAGATCATCCGTTCGACGATCTTCGGCCTGCGCGCCCACAGCGAACCCGATCGGGGCCTGCGCGCCCGCGCCACCCGCGCTGTCGGCGAGGCCCAGGCCACCCTGGGCTTCGCGCCGCGGCTCAGCATGGAGGGGCTGCTCGACACCGATGTGCCGCAGGAGCTGGCCGAGCACGTCATGGCCGTCCTCGGCGAGGCCCTCAGCAACGCCGCCCGGCACGCCCGCGCGAGCCGGGTGGAGGTGGCCCTGCGCGCGGCCGGCGGCACGGTGACGCTCACGGTGACGGACGACGGCGTGGGCATCCCGCCGGCCGGACGCCGCAGCGGGCTCCGCAACCTCGCCGAACGGGCCGACCGCGCGGGCGGCACCTTCGACCTCCACACCGCCGAGGACGGCGGCACCCGTCTGGTGTGGGAGGCCCCGCTGGGCGTGTAGCGGGCGCGGCCCGGACCGTACTCAGGCGGCCGCGCGCTTGGCGAAGACCGTGATCCTGCCGACCGCGGCGGCCATGGTCACCGACACGTGGTCCGTGCCGGGCCCCCCGTCGGTGACGGTGATGCACAACGGGGTGCCGAGGAGGGTGGCACCCTCGACCTTGGTGATCGTGTAGCCGGGGTAGCTCCCGACGAACCTGCCGGAGGCCTCGAGGCGCGTCTGGATCAGGAAGTCACCGGACTGCCGGGTGCCGACCTCGTTGCAGGCGGCCAGCCGGGGCGCGGGCGCGGAGGCGGCACTGGGGACGGCCGCCGAGGCCGCCGGGGCCAGGGCCAGGACGGAGAGGGCGGCCGCGGCCGCGAGACGGGCACTTCGTGTACGCATGGCTGTCATGCGGCGATCGTCCACCGCGGCCCGTCCGCGCGCGAGCGGACCGGGAGGCCGACTGCTCCGAACGCCTGGCCGCGCGCCCCGGCCGGGCCCTCAGACCGCGTCGGGGGCCAGGTGGCGGCCGACGACCAGTTCGGGGGCGATGCGGATCTCCGCGCGGGCGCCGGACGCCGGGGACGGGCGGCGGACCTCCGCGCGACCGAGGACGGTGACGCACCAGCCGGTACCGTCGGCGCCGTCCACCTCGTCGGCCTCGAAGGCGATCACGGCGCCGTCGACGGCGCGGGCCAGTTCGGAGCCGGGCACCGTCGAGAGCAGCACGCCGCCGAGCGGGTCCAGCCGGAAGCGGACCGGGAGGACGGCCGGCAGGGCGCCGACCGTGTAGACCACGCGGCCCACTCCGGCGCGGCGCAACAGTTCCAGCGCGCGGGCCTCGTCCAGGCCGGGCCCCGGCCCGGCACCCCCCGGCCCGGCACTCCCCGGCCGCCGCCCGACGGGCGGCTCGACCTGCACGGACGCGGCTTCACGATCGGCGTTCATGCGAGCGATCGTCACCCGTCGGGCGGGGGCGGGGCGAGGGCCGATGGTCCCTCCGAGAGTCCCTCCCGCGCGTCCGCCCGCAGGTCCGTCCGGCCCGGGGCCGCCGTCAGCGCGCGAGATGTCAGCCGCGCGAGCCGTGGCCGAGGACGCGCGCATGGTGGGCCGACCGCTCCGGGACCCGCTCGGCGGCCGCCGACCGGCGCAGCTCGGTCGCGATCAGCGCGGCCTGGACGCGTCGCTCCACACCCAGCTTGGCGAGCAGCCGGGACACGTGGTTCTTGACCGTCTTCTCGGCGAGGTAGAGCCGTTCACCGATCTGACGGTTCGTCAGACCCTCGCCGATCAGCGCGAGCACCTCCTGCTCGCGGGCGGTCAGCTCCGGTCCGCCCGTGGCC
>NZ_JZWY01000669.1:0-3686 GCF_000966955.1 Streptomyces sp. NRRL S-495 | reverse complement strand
GCTCCGGTCCGCCCGTGGCCGGCCGCTCGGGCTGGGCCTCGCTGCGCAGACGGTTGAGCAGGCGGGTCGCGGCGCCCGGGTCGAGCATCGAGCGGCCGGAGGCGACGGTCCGGACGGCGGTGACCAGGTCGGTGCCGCTGATCTGCTTCAGCACATAGCCGGCCGCACCCGCCATCACGGCGTCGAGCAGTGCCTCCTCGTCGTCGAAGGAGGTCAGCATCAGACAGGCCAGGTCGGGCATCCTGGAGCGCAGTTCGCGGCAGACGGCCACACCGTCGCCGTCGCCGAGGCGCACGTCCAGCACGGCGACGTCGGGGCGCAGCGCCGGGACCCGGACCAGGGCCTGCTCGGCGGTGGCGGCCTCGCCGACCACCTCCAGGTCGGGTTCGCCGTCCAGCAGGTCGTGCACCCCTCGGCGCACCACCTCGTGGTCGTCCAGCAGGAACACCCTGACCGGCGCCGGCGCGGCGGCACCGGTCGTCTCGCTCGCCATCTCGCGACTCCACCCTCTCCCTGTCCGGCACACCACACGCCGGGTCCACCGCATCATCCCCTGCGACCCGCGTCGGCCCCAGGGCCGAACGACCCCATGTGCGGTGGACGGGCGGCGGTGGACGGACGGCGGGGCCCCGCGGTGGCGGGCCGCCGGGCCGCCCCGCCGCCGAGGGGTGCATCCTCCGCCGGGCGGACTACTCCGCCGGGCGGAGGGCGCCGAGCAGCCGCTCGACGGCGCCGAAGGCGACCGCGCCGTCCAGGGGGTTGGTGTAGACCCGGGACCAGGTGATCAGGCCGCCCCGGACCCGGGCGAACATCACCGAGTCGAGGGTGTAGCGCTTGCCCGTGGCCAGCACCTCGCCGTGCAGCCGGTACTCGGCGACGGCGAGTTCGGGATCGGTCGTGCCGTACACCTCGATGTGGTCGACCGCGTCGAAACGCTGTATCGCGGCCCCCCGCTGGAGATGGGTGAGGAAGGCCTCCCGGCCCGGCTGCTGCGGCGGCACGCCGGGTGTCAGATAGGGCAGTTCGAAGACGGCATCGGCGGTGACCAGGTCGACCACCGCCAGGTCGGGGCCCTTGCCCATCAACTGGACGAACTGGTGCAGGACTTCACTCGGCGAGGCGGTGGCGGTCATCGGACGTTCCTCTCGACAGGACCGGGGATGTCCCCCGGTGGGCTGATGGATATCCGGGCCCGGAGTTCCTCGGCAAGGGTACGGCGGCGAGTTGGTGACGGTGCGTCAGGGTCGGTGCCGGTGGGCATTGCCGGTGGACGGGGGCCGGTGGGCCTCGGATCCGCGCCGCCGGGCGGGACCACCGTCCGACCGGGAGGCCCACCCTCGCCCACCGTCCCACCCCCGCCCCACGTGCCACGCCTCCTCCCGCACCGACCACACGCCCCACGCACCCCCGGCGCACCACCGTCACCCGGGGCGTGCCATCATCGGGCCATGTCGGCACCTGACGACCAGTCCGCGTACTGGAACTCCACCGGGACCACCAAGACCTTCGGCCACCCGCTCAACCCCACCTGGGCGGCCCGGATCGACCCGGAGGCCGCCCTGCTCGACTACGGCTGCGGTTACGGCCGGCTCGCGGGCGACCTGCTCGACCTGGGTTTCCGTGACATCGAGGGCGTGGACGTCGCCCCCGAGCTGATCTCCCGGGCCCGCGCCGAACAGCCCGCCGCCCGCTTCACCGTGCTGGCCGACCCGCCCCGGCTCGACCGGCCGGACGGCAGCTACGACGCGGCCTTCCTGTTCGCCGTGCTCACCTGCGTGCCCGACGACGACGCCCAGCGCGCCCTGGTCGCCGAGCTGCACCGGGTCCTGCGGCCGGGCGGGCTGCTGCACGTCAGTGACTACGTCCTCCAGCCGGACGAGCGGAACCAGGAGCGCTACCGGCGCTTCGAGGCGCGCTTCGGCCGGTTCGGCGTGTTCGAGACCGGTGACGGGGCGGTCTGCCGCCACCACACCCGGGACTGGCTGGACGGGCTGTTCGCCGGGTTCGACCGGGTGGACGCGCGGGAGCTCCCGGTGCACACCATGAACGGCCGCCCCGCCACGGCCACCCAACTGCTCCTCGCCCGCCGTTAGCGGACACCCGGGCCCCCGGGCGGGGTCCGGACCGGGCCCGGCCACCCGGAACGCCCCCCTCCATCGGCGGGGGTCCGGCGGATCGTGCGGGCCGAGCGGCACAAAGATGGGGCAACCGCCCCAACGACAGGATCAGCAACGAGGGCAGCGCCTTCGACGGCAGCGCGGCTCTCTCCCGGCATCGGAGGTGCGGTGGTGGCTGAGGTGAACGCCGTGCGCAGCACGCGCCCCGACGGGGGCGCCGGACCGGTTCAGGGCCCGGTCGCACCGGCGGTTCCCTCGGCCATACCGTTCCCGCACACTCCGATGCCCGGCGACTTCCCCGCACCACCGGCTCCACCCGCACCACCCGCCGCATCCGCCCCGACGGCGGAGACGGCGGCACCCGACCCGAACCAGCCCGACCCGAACCAGCCCCGCCCGAGCCGCCCCGACCCGAACCAGCCCCACCCCTCCCAGACTCCCCGTTCCCACCACGCTCGTCTCCGGTCCCCCCGTGCCGGCGGCCCGCCGTGGTGGGAACGGGGACTGACCCCCGGTCGGCCCGCGCCCGCCACCCGCCCGGACTGGGCCGCGTTCACCGAGGCCGCGGTGGCCGCCGCGCCCGTCCGGCCGGTCGTGCCGCGCGCCGCCTACCCGGGCCTGAGCGGCTTCGCGCTCGTCCTCCAGCCCTTCGCCGACCGGGCGCAGGTCCGGCTGCTGACCGCGCTCACCCCCGCCGTGCGGGCGGCCGACCAGCTGGACCGGATCGACCTGACCGCGCTGCGCGCCGAGTTCACGGCACGGCTCACCGAACGGCTGGCCCGGATCGCCGCCCGCACCCTCGTCCTGGAGCTCAACACGGCCCGGGCGGCCGGGCGGCTGGCCGGGGGCACCCCGCAGGAGCGGTTCCGCTCCTTCCTCGCGCTCACCGCCCGGCGCGAGGGCCTGGCCGCGCTGCTGCGCGACTACCCCGTCCTGGCCCGGCTGCTCGCCCGCGCCTGCCTGAACGCCGCCGACGCCCACGCCGAACTGCTGGACCGCTTCGCCGCCGACCGGGCGCTGCTGGTCGCCGGGCTGCTGCGCGGCCGCGACCCGGGCACGCTGCTGGCCGTCACCGCCGACGCCGGCGACCGCCACCGGCGCGGCCGGGCCGTCGCCGTGCTGCACTTCGCCAACGGCGCCGCCGTCGTCCACCGCCCCCGGCCGCCCGCCGCGCACCGGCACTTCAACACCCTGCTCGGCTGGTACGGCGCGCAGCCCGGAGTGCCCCGGCTGCGCGCGCTCGGCCTGCTCGACCGGGGCACCCACGGCTGGACCGAGTACGCCGAGGCCCGGCCCTGCCTGACCCGCTACGACGTCGAGCGGTTCTACCGGCGGCAGGGCGCGCTGCTCGCGCTGCTGCACGTCCTGGACGGCACCGACACCCACTTCGAGAACCTGATCGCCTGCGGGGACCATCCGGTCCTGGTGGACGTCGAGACGCTGTTCCATCCCCCGGCGGGCGAGCCCCGCCCCTCCCCCGGCACCGGCACCGCCGACACCGGCACCCCCGACACCGGCGCCCCCGACGAGGACCCGGCGGCCCGGGCGCTCGCCGAGTCCGTCCACCGC
>NZ_JZWY01000668.1:0-14018 GCF_000966955.1 Streptomyces sp. NRRL S-495 | reverse complement strand
CTCGCCGAGTCCGTCCACCGCGTCGGCCTGCTGCCGCAGCTGCTGATCGGCGACGACGGCGCCGCGGACGTCTCCGGCATCGGCGGCGGCGGCACCGGACGGCGGCTCTCCCCGGTCGACGGCGTGGACTGGGCCGGCGCCGGCACCGACGAGATGCGGCTGGTGCGCCGCCCGCGCCCGTTCGGCACCGCGCACAACCGGCCGCGGCTCGGCGGCGCGCAGGTCGAGCCCGCCGAGCACACCGAGGCCCTGGTGGCCGGCTTCCGCGCCGGGTACGCGGCGCTCGCCGCCGGACGCGACGACCTCATCGGCCCGCGCGGGCTGCTGCGCTCCTTCGCGGACGCCGAGGTCCGGGTGGTCCCCCGGGCCACCCGGGTCTACGCCCGGCTGCTGGACGAGTCCACCCACCCCGACGTGCTGCGCGAGGCGGGCGCCCGGCAGGCCGTGCTCGACCTGCTGCGCACCGACGCGGTCGACGACCCCGGCCGTCCCGGGCTGGCCGAGCACGAGATCGCCGACCTGTGGACCGGCGACGTGCCGCTGTTCACCACCCGGCCCGGCACCCGCGACCTGTGGACCTCCGGCGGCCGACGGCTGCCCGGGGAGCTGGCCGAACCGGGGCTGGCCCGGGTCGAGGCCAAGCTCGCCGCGCTCGGCGCGGTCGACCGCAAGGACCAGGAATGGATCGTGCGCGCCGCCATGGCCGGTGCCGCCGACACCCCCGCGCACCGGCCCGGGCGTCCGGTGCCGGAGAACGTCTGGGCCACCGCGCCCGAGCCCGAACGGCTGCTGGCCGCCGCCCGGGGGCTCGGCGACCAGCTCGTCGCCGCCGCCTACCAGGGCCGGTCCCGGACCAACTGGCTCGGGCTCGAACTGCTCGCCGACCGCCACTGGCGGGTCCGGCCGCTCGGCGCGGACCTCGCCGGCGGGTACACCGGCACCGCGCTGTTCCTCGCCCAGCTCGCCGCGCTCACCGGGACCGACCGCTATGCCGAGGTCGCCCGCCGGGCCCTCGCGCCCGTCCCCGGGCTGCTCGACGCCCTCGGCGCCCACCCCGGCCACCCCGCCGCCGTCGGCTCCGGTGCCTTCGCCGGACTGGGCGGCATCACCTACGCGCTGTCCGAACTCGCCCGGCTCCTGGACGAGCCGCCGATCGGCGCCTGGACCGGGGCTGCGGTGGCGCTCACGGTGGCCGCGGCCGAGGGCGAGGCCGACCCGGGCGTGCACAGCGGCACCGCCGGCGGGCTCGCGGCCCTGCTCGCGGTCCACGGCGGGGCCGTCCACCGGACCCTCCTGCTCACCGGACCTGCCACCCCCGCCGACGCGCTGGCCGCCGCCGCCCGCTGCGCCGAGCGGCTCGCCGCCCACCCCCTCCCCGCCACCGCCGGCTTCGCCCACGGTTCGGCCGGCGTCGGCTGGGCACTGCTGCGCTACGCCGAGGCCACCGCCGAGCCCCCCGAGGGCCCGCACCACCGGGCCGGGCTGGCCGCCCTGCACGCGGCCACCGCCGTCCGTTCCCGCGAGGGCTCCTGGTGCCGGGGCCGTCCCGGGATCGCGCTCGCCGTCCTCGACAGCCCGCTCGCGCTCGCCGACCGGGAACTCGCCGACTGGGCCCAGCGGGCCGTCCGGAACACCGCCCGCGCCACCCCGCTCGGCGACCACAGCCTGTGCCACGGCGAGCTGGGAGTGCTGGAACTGCTCGGCCGGCACGGGCCCGCCGCCGGCCGCACCCCGTGGGTCCGGCGGGCCGGCGCGCTGCTGGCCGCCGTCGACCAGGACGGCGCGCGGTCCGGCACGCCCGACCACGTCCCGCACCCCGGACTGCTCACCGGCCTGGCCGGGATCGGCCACGGACTGCTCCGCCTCGGCTTCCCCGACCAGGTACCGTCGGCCCTGCTGCTCCGCCCCCGCGCCCCGGCGGCGACCGGCCCCGCCCCGGCGACCCACCGGACGGCGCGGCCCTTCGACACCGCCCTCCCCCCCCCCCCCCCCCCCCCCCCCCCTCCCCGACCCCCCGGCCGCCCCGGACACCGCCGCTTCCCTCCGCACCGTCGGCGGACCGCGCAGCCCGGTCGCGCTCCGCTGACCGCCCCGGCGGGCCGCCCGGGCCGCCGGCCACCCTCGACCGAACCGGCGCCGCCCGCACGACGTCCTCCCTCCCGAACCATCCATCACCACCACGAACGGAGCACCGAATCATGCACAACCACGACGAGCGGCTCACCCTGCCGCAAACCGCCGTCCGCCCCGGCGAGACGGCCGACCACCCGGCCGGCGAGATCCGCCTGCGCGCGGGCGGCGGCCTGGGCCTGCGTTCCCACCTGCTCGCCGGGACGGGCGGAGCCATCCCGCCGATCATCGAGTTCCCGACTATGACCACCCCCTTCTGATGCCCCACCGGCTCCTCTGAGCCGCTACCACCCCTTCCCGCCGCCGTTCGGACATATTTGGATCTGTTCTGATCTGTTCTGATCTGATCTGTTCGGACCCGTCAGGGAACAGCCCGACCCTGTGCACCACCCCCGGCCCCAACCGGCCGGACCGTCCGCCGCCGAGGACCGGGCAGCCCCTCGGCGGCGGACCCCGCCCCACCCCGCCCCACCCGCGCGCACCCCGACCCGCCGACCCGTGGCGGCGCTGTGCTCCGATTGTGGTCGTACGGCAACCATCCGGTGCTGACACGGTGTCTGCTTCGTAACCGATTCACCGCACTTCAGAACGGAATCCCCGTCAAGTAGCCTGCGCCCATGGTGCGCACCACGTCGTCGATCACCGTCGGCCGCGCCGCGGAGCTCGCGATGCTCGGCGGCGCGCTGGCCGCTGCCCGGCAACGGGCCGGCGGAGCGGTCTTCCTGGTCGGCGAGGCCGGCATCGGCAAGTCCCGGCTGGCCGGGGAATGCGCCTACCACGCCTACGGGCTCGGCCTGCCGGTACTGCGCGGGCGGGGCAGTTCGACCGGCACGGTGACACCGTTCCGCCCGTTGATCGAGGCACTGTCCTCACGGTTCCGGGCCGCCGGTCCCCCCACCGACCCCGAACTCGCCCCCTACCGCCCCGCGCTCGCCCGGCTCGTCCCCGAACCCGGAGACGGTGGTCGAACTGGCCGAGGCGCTGCTCCGGCTGCTCGCGGTGCTCGGCCGCGACCAGGGCTGCGTCCTGCTGCTGGAGGACCTCCACGACACCGACGCCGAGACCGTCGCCGTCCTGGAGTACCTGGTCGACAACCTCGCCGGCCTCCCGGTCCTGCTGCTCGCGACCCTGCGGGCCGAACCCGGCCCGGCCCTGGAGCTGGTACGGGCCGCCGAGCGCCGCCGCGCCGCCACCGTCGCCGAACTCCCGCCGCTGCCGCCCGCCGAGGTGGCCGCGCTGGCCGCCGCCATCCTGGAGGACGGGACCGGCGACCTCCCGGCGCCCCTGGTCGAGCACCTCGTCGAACGCGGCGACGGCTGCCCGTACCTGGTCGAGGAACTCCTCGCCGACCTGCTGGACCGGGGCACGCTGCGGCGCGCCGAGGACGGCCGCTGGCTGCTGGCCGACGGCTCCCGGCCCGGGGTGCCGAGCACCATCGTCCGCAGCTGGGGCCACCGGATCGACCAACTCGACCCCCAGGTGCGGGAACTGCTGCTGACGGCGGCCACCCTCGGCAGCCGGTTCTCGGTGACCACCGTCCAGCTGATCACCGGCTACGACGACCGGACCCTGTTCAGCCACCTCCGCTCGGCCTCCGAGGCCAATGTGATCGTGCCGGACGGCTCCGCACCGGACCGCTACGCCTTCCGGCACGCGCTGACCGCCGACGCGGTCACGGCCGCGCTCGCCCCCGCCGAACGGGCCGCGCTGGCCCGCCGGGCGGCCCGCGCCATCGTCCGCGCCGATCCCGAACTCGCCGACGAACGACGCCAGTTGGTCGCCTCCCTGCTGCTGGTGAGCGGCGACCGGGCGGGCGCGGCCGTGCACTTCGCGGAAGCCGGCCGGCGGGTGCTGGAGGCCGGGGCGGCCGGCTCCGCCGTGGTCCTGCTGGAACGCGCCCACGAACTCGCCGGCGACGCCGAACGGGCCTGCGTCACCGAGCGGCTGCTCCCGGCGCTGGCCGAATCCGGGCAGCTGGACCGGGCGTTCGAGCTGGTCCGCACTCTGCCGCCGGTCCCGCCGTCCGCGACCGCCGCACCCGGCCGAGGTTCCGGCTCCGGCGAGGGACGGGGGTCGCTCCCCGCCCCGGCCGTGGAGGGCCGGATCGAGCTGCACACCCGGCTCGCCTGGGCGGCCGTGATGGCCGAGCGCGGCCCGGACGCGGTGGCCCAGGTGGCCGCCGCGCGGGCACTCACCGCGGGCCGGCCGCGCCCCGAGCAGGACGCCGCGCTGGCCGTGGTCGAGGGGCACCTCGCCCTGCTGCCGGACCACACCCCGGACCCGGCCGATGGCAGGAGCGACGGCGCTGGCGACGTCGGCAACGGCGACGGCACCCGCGAGACCACCGCACCGACCGTCGCACCGACCGCGGCCCGCCTCGCCGAGGCCGAACGACGCGCCCGCCGCGCCGCCGAAGTGGCCGAACGCGCCGGCCTCCCGGTGGTCGCCTGCCAGGCCTGGCAACTGCTCGCCCTGCTCGCCCGCGAACAGGGCTTCGACGCCGCCGACGCCTGCCTGGAACGCATGCTGGCCGTCGCCGAGGCCAACGCCCTGCCCGTCTGGCGGGTCGAGGCCATGCTCCGGCTCGGCGCCAACGCCTTCATGCGCACCGGCGACGGCACCCGGCTGGAACGCGCCCGGGAGGCCGCCGCCGGGCTCGGCGCGATCGTCCTCACCCAGACCCTCGACGGACTGCTCGCCATGAACGCGGTGATGCGCGGCGAGTGGCACACCGCCCGCACCATCGTCGACCGCTGCCTCGACGCCACCGCCCGACTGCACAACCTCGCCGCCCACCGCTACCTGCTGCTCTCCTCCGCCACCCTCGCCGCGCACCTCGGCCGCACCCGGGAGATGGAACGCGAACTCGCCCGGTTCCGGCAGGCCGGCGGCGAGGAGTCCTTCCTGACACCGCTGCGCTACGGGCTGTGCCGGGCGGTCGGCGCCCTGCTCGCCGAGGACCGCCCCGGCGCCCGCGCCGAACTCGCCGCCGGACTGGCCTGGGAGGAGGAGCACCCCAGCGTGTTCTACCTGGCCGGCCGGCACGGCCTGCACCCGCTGCTGGAGGTCGTCGAGGGCCACTGGGACCGCGCCGCGCTCGACCGGGCCGCCGCCGTACCCGCCGCCGAACTGGCCTGGAACCACCAGTTCCTGCGGTTCGCGGACGCGGTGCTGCTGGGCCGCGAGGGCCGCCCCGCCGAGGCCGCCCGCGCGGTCGCCGAGGCCGGCCCGGGCGCCGCGTCCTTCCCGCTCGCCCACCACCTCGCGCTGCGGCTCGCCGCCGAGGCCGCGCTCGCCGACGGCTGGGGCGACCCGGTGGCCTGGCTGCGCACCGCCGAGGAGTACTTCCACCAGTTGGAGGTCCAGCCGGTGGCCGCCGCCTGCCGGACCCTGCTGCGCCGGGCCGGCGCCAGCGTCGCCCAGCACCGCGGCGGCCGCGACGCCGTCCCGGCCGGACTGCGCACCTGCGGGGTGACGGTCCGCGAGTACGAGGTGCTCGTCCTGCTCGCCGACCGCCCGGGCAACCAGGAGCTGGCCCGCAAGCTCTCCATCTCACCGCGCACGGTGGAGAAGCACCTGGCCAGCCTCCTCGCCAAGACCGGGCACCCGGACCGCGCCGCGCTCTGCGCCCTCGCCACCGAACTCCACACCGGCCGCTGACCGGCCGGGAGCCCGTCGCCCCCTGCCGGGAGAAACGACCCAGGGCTCGGGCGTCGGCGTAGCCGGTGCGGGCGGCTACCGCGCTGATGCTGAGATCGGTGTCGTGGAGGAGTCCGGTGACGTGGGCTCGGCGGCCGTCCTCGACCTCACCGCTCCACGTGGTGTCGTGCTCCTCGAGCCGGCGTTGCAGGGTCCGGGTGCCGAGGCTCATGCGCTGCGCCACGGTGGAGAGGGTGGGAGGGGCCGCTTCGTGCGCGGACGCCAGGGCGGCACGGAAGAGGTCCGGCCAGCCGCGCAGCGGGGTGGAGGTGGCGAGCCGGGCCGAGCGCGCACGCGCGGACGGCCCGGCCTGGAATGGTCTTCGTCCCGTTCCGCGATGCCCCGACCATCGGCTACGGCCCGATGTGGCCGACAGCGGGCACGAATCCCCTCATCGGCCCCTTCCTGGAGATCGTCGACGAACTCGCGCCGCCGCACCGGGACTGAATCGCACCCGAGGGAACAGGTGTGACAACCCGGCTCATGGGCCGGCGGTTCCGGAGGTCGTCAGCCCTTCGGCGCGATACCCAATGACCGGACGAGTTGGGTCAGTTCCTCGCGGAAGAGCTTTTCCGGGCTGGTGGTCTGGCTGTGCAGATGGCCGTAGATCTCCAGTGACACCAGGCCGTGAAGATGGCCCCAGAGGCGCAGCGCCAGGGCCACGCCGGCCGGAGGGAGGTGGGGGAAGGCGGGGCGGACCTTGCCGAGGAGGCCGGCATCGAAGTCGGACCACTGGAAGTCGCTGTCCGCGTAGAGGTGTTCGACATGCGGCCAGGCGGCGGCCGCGAGGCCGGTCAGGGCCGTGCAGACCCGCTGCGCGGCATCCGGGGCGGCACCGCCCTCGGGAACGATGTAGCCGGGTACCGGGTCGCCGTAGATGAGGCGGAAACCTTCGGGGTTGGCCAGCGCCCAGCCTCGGAAGGCGTGCGCCCATGCCGGGATCCGGTCGGCCGGATCCTTGGCGGGGGCGGCGTCCCAGGCGGCGTCGACGGAGTCGGCGAGCGAGGTGTACACATCGTTGATGAGCGTGGTGACCAGGTCGTCGCGGGTGGCGAAGTAGCCGTAGATGGCGTTGGGGGTCATGCCCATCTCGCGGGCGATGGCGCGCAGTGTGATCGCGCCGGGGCCGCCCGAGGCCATCAACTCCAGTGCCACACTCTTGATTTCGGCCGTCGTCTCGGCCCGCAGTCGCTCACGCCGCCCTCTGGTCCCGGTATCTGCCATACGGCCACTCTACAGCGTCACGATATTGATCGCCGTACTCGAACTTCACACCGTATAGTTTTCGTACGGCGTCCAGACGGTTGGCGGCAGCCAGCGCGTCCGGGCATGAACAAGGGGAGAGCCATGCACATCGGAGTGATCGGTGCCACCGGCACCATCGGCAGCCGGGTCGTCACGGAAGCGCTCGGCCGCGGACACCACGTCAGGGCACTCAGCCGCGACGCCTCGCAGATCAACGAGAGCCGCACGAACATCACCTGGGCAAGCGTGGACGTCCTCGACCCCGCGAGCATCACCGCCGTCCTGCCCGGCCTGGACGTGCTGATCAGCGGGTTCCAGCCAGGCAACGCGGCCAAGGATTTCGCGGACACCGTACGGCGCTCCATCGCCGACCCCACGCTCCATTCCACCGCCGCCCGGGCGCTCGTCAAAGCCCTGGAGAGCCACCCCCGGACCCGGCTCATCGTGATCGGCGGGGCCGGCAGTCTGGAGACAGCGCCCGGGGTGGCTCTCGCCGACGACGTCGACCGGATGCACGAGACCCTCGACCAGCTCGGGCTGCCCCGCGAGTACGCGGCCGCGGCACGCGGCGCCCGGGACGGTCTGAACGTCCTGCGTACGTCCAATCGGCTCTGGACCTACTTCAGCCCCGCCGAGGAGATCGCCCCCGGCGAGCGCACCGGCCGTTTCCGGATCGGCGGCGACCAGGCGGTCCGAGACGCCGACGGCCGCAGCCGCATCTCTGCGGAGGACGCCGCCCTCGCCCTGGTCGACGAGGCGGAACTGCCCCGCTTCGTCCAGCGCCGCTTCACCATCGGCTACTGACGCACCACCACAGCCGCCTCCGGGCTCCCCATGATGAAACTCCTGAGTTTCATCATGGGGAGCCCGGAGGCGGCCCACACGCACACAACACCTGGAAGGCGTCAAGATCCTCCCCAGGGAACCGTTCGGGAACGTCAAGGCCCGCGACCCCCACCGCGACTTCCGCCGCTAAGTGGTGAGCCGGGCGATCGCGCCGAGTTCCAGGGCGACGTGGACGGTGCCGTCCGGGGTGACGGCGATGCCGTGCGGTTCGGCGGCCGCAGCACCCTCGCCGCCGTCCAGCTCGTACCCGGCGTAGGTGCCGTCGGGCGTGAGGGAGCCGATCCGGCCGGCCGCCCACTCGGTGAACCAGAGCCGGCTGTCCGGGCCCGCGGTGACGGCGTGCGGGCGGGCCGCGCGGTCGGGCAGCGGGTACTCCGTCACCTCGCCGTCCACGGTGATCCGGCCCACCTGGCCGGCGCCGATCTCGACGAACCAGAGCCCGCCGTCGGGGCCCGCCGTGATGCCGACCGGGGCCGCGTCCTCGGTGGGCAGCGGGTGCAGGCTCGTCCGGCCGTCGACCGTGATCCGGCCGATCGCGTTGCCCTGGTTGAGGGTGAACCAGAGGGCGCCGTCCGACCCGGCGGCGATCATCGAGGGGAAGCCGCCGGCGACCGGCAGCGGGTACTCGGTGACCTCGCCGTCCACCGTGATCCGCCCGATCCGGTCGGCGTTCATCTCGGTGAACCACAGCGCGCCGTCCGGGCCGGCCGCGAGGCCGTAGGGGCCGCAGTCCGCCGTGGGCAGGGCGAAGGAGCTCTCCGCGCCGTCGACGGTGATCCGGCCGATCCGGTGGTCCCGCATCCGGGTGAACCAGAGGGCGCCGTCCGGCCCCGCCGCGATCACCGCGGGACCGCAGTCCTTCGAGTCGAGCGGGTGGCGGGTCACCGTCCCGTCCGCCGACAGCCGCCCGATCTCCCCGGCGTGCACCAGGGTGAACCACACCCCGCCGTCGGCCCCGACCGTCACCCCGTACGGCCCGGCCGCCCTGTCCGACACCACGACCCGTTCGATCGCCATCGGTCGCCCCGCCCCTCACTCTTGACACTTCGACAACAAGAACCGTGCGCGAAGCACTCTCCCCCACCCGCCCCGCCAGGGGCAACCCACCGACCGCCGCCGATTGTCAGTGGGGTCGCCTAACGTCCTCGGCATGGGCATCTATCTGGTGAGTGTCGAGGCCGACGACTGGCTCGACGAGGAAGTCCTCGGGCCGGTCGCCCGGGAGCTGGACGCGGTCCTGGCCCGGCGGGGGCTGCCGCCGTTCGTCTGCCCGCCCGCGACGGAGTTCCGCGCCGGGTCGGGACAGCACTTCGAGGAGAAGATGAACCGGCCTATCTCCGGCTTCGAAGCGTTCTGCCGGGAGCTGGCCGACGGCACGGTGGACGCCCTGCTCGGCTGGGACGTACTGCTCCCGGTGGAGCTGGAGGCGCCGGTACTGCTGCCGGTGGAGTGCTCCTACAACGACGTGACGGCGGTCGGCGACGCGCACCGGGCGCTCGCCGCCGCCCGCCGGCTGGCCGAGCTGCTCGCCCTCCCGCCCGGGATACCCGAGCACTGCGACAACCTGGAGATCAACTGCTGGTTCGAGGAGCACGCGGCCGCCGCGGCCGCCGTCTCCCCGGGACCCTGGACGGAGGACCTCGACATCGCCTTCCACGCCGCGCTCTTCCTGCGCGCCGCCGAGTACACGCTGCGCCGGGGCCGCCCGCTGGTCTACTCCTGACGCCCCTCGGCGACCGGCCCGACCGTCGGACCGGCCGTCGGGCCCGCCGTCGGGCCCGCCGTCGGACCTGCCACGGCGGGGCCGCCGTTCCGGTCGCCGCGGCGGCCCCGCCCGGTCGCGCCGCGCAGCACGGAGACGACACCGAGCCCGGCGGCGCAGATCGGCACGGCCAGCAGGGCGCCGATGATCCCGGCGATCCCCGCGCCGGCCACCACCGCGACCATGATGGTGCCCGGGTGGAGTTCCACGGTGCGGCTCTGGATCACCGGCTGGAGGATGTTGCCCTCGATGGCCTGGACGGCGACGACGATGCCGAGCGCCCACAGGGCCGTGCCGAGCCCGCCGTCGGCGAGGGCGACCAGGACGGCGACGGCCCCGGACAGGAAGGCTCCGACGAACGGGATGTAGGCGCCCATGAAGACCAGGGCGCCGAGCCCGGGCGCCCCGGGGACGCCGAGGACGAGCAGCCCGACGGTGATGAAGAGGGCGTCGATCAGGGCGATCAGGGTGGTGCCGCGCATGAAGCCGGCCATCGCGTCGAAGGCGCGCTCGGCGCAGAGCACCATGGTCTCCGCGCTGCGGGCGGGCAGGTAGGAGCGGATCACCTCGCCGGTGCGGTGGCCGTCGCGCAGGAAGAAGAACACCAGGGCGAGGGCCAGGACGCCACCGGTGGCGATCTGGGTAGCCAGGCCCAGACCGGAGAGCACGCCGTTGGTGAGCGTGGAGACCAACTGGTCGGTCTCGCCCTGGGCGTTGTCCAGCACGTGCCGGAGCTTCTCGCCGAAGGGGCCGAGCCATTCGGCGAGCCGGTCGCCCGCCTCCTGCAGCGCCCCGGCGATCTGCGGGGCGCTGTGCACGAGCGAGTTGACGAGCAGGGCGATCACGGCGCCGACGGCGGTGACCAGGACGGCGCAGGTGAGCCCGGCGGCGACCGAGCGGCTGAACCCGCGCCGGACCATCCAGGGCATCACCGGGTAGAGCAGCGAGGTACCGAGCAGCGCCACGATGACCGGCACGGTCGCGGCCCGCAGTTCGACGAGGGCGAAGACGACCAGCGAGGCGACGGTGATGAGCAGCACGACCGCCGCGGACCAGGCGGCGGCCGCCCGGACCGGGGGCGGCAGCATGAGGTAGGGGCGGCGGTGGTCGACCGGCCGCGGCTCGGGTGGGTTCTCGCCCGGCATCCGTTCCTCCCGTCGTCCGCCTTCCGCCCGGTCGGGCGATCGGTCCAGGTGTGCCCCATCCCAACAGATGATCAGATCGAACGCGCGTTGTGCGGCCGCCGCCCGAGGGGCTGGACCGATTGAAGCCAGCCCCCCCGGTGCGGGTACAGAGCACTCGCCCTCGAACCACCCCAATGAGTCACCCCACCGCGAACGGCCGTCCGGGCACCGGACGCCAGCGCTACCCGGCGCCACCCGGTGCCACCCCGCTCACCCGGCGGGCTCGAAGCGGACCTCGCCGTCGCCGCCCGCGAAGGCGAGCACCCGTTCGGCCTCGGCCAGGGCGGCGCGCCGGTCGGACGGGTCCAGCGGCGGGCCGAACGGGCGGACCGTCAGCGACCGGGCGCCGGAGCGCTCCTCGACCAGCCGCCAGCTGCCGGCGACCAGGCCGTCCACCAGCAGGGAGCCGAGCACGATGCCGTTCTGGGTCATCACCCGGGGCCGGTACTCCTCGGGCAGCACCCGGGTGCGGTCGGCGTGCGACAGCAGCAGGTTGTCGAACGGGGCGATCAGCCGGACCGGAGCGGGGGTGTCCGGGTCGGGCCTGGGTGCCTCGGGCAGGTCGTGGAGCAGCCGGCCGTGTTCGTCGCGGAAGGTGACCAGGCGGGGCGCGAGCCGCTTCAGGACCGGGGCGAGCCTGCTGAGGCCGCACCACTTCTGCAGGTCGGCGGCGGTGGCCGGGCCGAAGGCCGCGAGGTAGCGCAGGGCGAGGTCGTCGAGCGAGGGCTCGGGGTCGAGCGGCCGGCCCAGCCAGGCCTCGGCGGTGGTGTGGGCGGCGGGTCCACCGCGGCCCCAGAGGCCGCGCGGCGGGACCTGCACCAGCGGGAGCAGAGCCCGCGCGGCCTGGGCGAGCGCGGCCGGGTCGCGGTCGGGGCGGGTTTCGGCGAGTTCGGCGCCGAGCAACTGGAAGGTGCGCGGCTCCTTGTCGACCAGGCCGCGGGCCTCGGCGGCGAGCGCGTCGAGGTCGAGGCCGACCAGCCACTTGCCGAAGGAGGCGCGCAGGGCCTTGTCGAGCACCGGCTGCAGCAGTGGACGCAGGGTCAGGCAGTCCTCGGCGGTGACCAGGTGGATGGTGCCGCGCTGGAGGGCGATCCGCACCACCCGGCGGCTCTCGATCAGCTCGGTGAGCGCCTCGGGCGCGAAGCCGTCGAGGCGGGAGAGCAGGCCCAGATAGGGCGGCTGCGGGGCGGCCTGGGCCTGGAGGCCGCCGAGGTGTTCGATCATGGCGATCGGGGTGGCGGTGGTCCGCTCCAGCAGGTGCTGGCGGGCCAGCAGCGCCCGTCCGAGCGCCCGCTGCCCCAGTACTCCGCCCTCGGCCGCCGCACCGCCGGCCCGCTCCTCCGCGCTCACCGGCGGCCGTCCAGGACGGCGCGCAGCAGGGCGATCCGGTTGCTGGTGATCGAGTCGACGCCGGCCGCGCCCAGCTTGCGCATGGTGCGGCGCAGGTCGGCGGTCCAGGTGGAGACCTCCAGTCCGGCCCGGTGGGCGGCGACGGTGAACTCGGGGGTGGCGAGGCCGAACGGCGGGTTGATCCAGCGCGGGCGCAGATCGTCGAGCAGCGCGCGGGCGGGCAGCCGGGGCTGCTTCCAGGTGAGGGCGATCTCGGCCTCGGGAGCAAGGGCCCGGACGGCCAGCATCGCGGTGGCCGGGCCGCAGAAGCCCACCCGCCGCTCGGCGCCGAGGCCGACGACCACCTCCCAGGTGGCGGCGACCGGGCCGGCGTCGTCGAGGTCGAGGAGCAGCCGGCCGCCGGGGGTGGCGGCGGCGGTCTTGAGCGCCTCGGCGAGGGTGGGGACGCGGTACCGGCCGCCGCCGATCCCGTCGAGCTGCTCGGCGGTGAGCCGGGAGAGCGGGCGCGGGTCGTCCCAAAGCCGTTCGAGAGTCTCGTCGTGCAGCAGGACCGGGACCCGGTCGCGGGTCAGCCGGACGTCCACCTCGACGGCGTCGGCGCCGGCGGCGAACGCGGACTCGACGGAGGGGAGGGTGTTCTCGCGGTGGCGGTAGGGGTCGCCGCGGTGGGCGACGGCGAGCACGGGGCGGCGGGCGGCAGAAGCGGTCATCGGTCCGTTCATCGTTCGGCTCGTCGGTGGGAGGGGCGGTTGCGGACGTCCGGTCAGCGGATTCTCCTGGCGAGCCAGGGCGTCAGGGTGAGCGCGGTGACGGCCTCGCGGTAGCTCGGCTCGCCCGGCACGGTGACGATCATGGTGCAGGAGGGCGGGAAGACGCGTTGGTCGAGGTGGACCAGGCCGGTCCAGAGGGAGTTCAGGAAGGCCGGGACGCTGTCGCGGGGGACGTCGAACGGCACGTGCTCCACGGTGACGAGGGCCTCGTCGTGGACGAAGAGCCGTACGGTGACCTCGGGCGGGCCGGCGATCTCGACCAGGGCCTCGTGCGGTATCGCGGCCAGTTCGTCCGCACCCGCGCCGTCGGCGCCGACCAGTCCGGCGAAGGTCCGGTCCCGGCCGATGTCGTGGCTGGTGCTCACCTCGCGGCCGTGCCGGGCGGCCGTCGCCTCGATCGCGAGGACGGCGCTCTGGGTGGACGGCAGCGGGGGGTGGGGCATCGGGCGGTCCTCTCGTCGGCGGGCTCGGCCTCGGGCACGGGCGGTCAGGCGGTCGGGCGGTCGGGCGGTCGGCGGTCGGGCCCGGTGACGCGGGTCCGGTGACTCGGGCTCAGTCGATCATCGTCGTTCGATCATCACATTGGTCGATTTGATGACAGCCGTCGCGGGTGCACCGGGCACCAACTCCAGTTCCTCCGCCGACTCCCGGCTGATCAGCGACACCACCCGGAACGGCCCGGCCTGGATCTCCACCTGGGCGGCGACGTCGCCCAGCACCACGGCGGTGACGATGCCGGGGAAGCGGTTGCGGGCCGAGGAGGGACGACCCTCGGCCGCGGCGGTCTCCGGGCGGGCCAGCTCACGCGCGAACGCGGCCAGTTCGGCGCCCGCGATGATCCGGTGGCCGTGCTCGTCGCGCTCGGCGACGACACCCAGCGGCGCATGGTGTCGGCGCTCACGCCGAGCAGCGCGGCGGCCTCACCGATCCGGTACGGGTTGGCCGGTGCCCCTGGGTGGCCCATGGTTGCGACTCCTGACGGTGGTTCGGACGGTCCGGCGGGCGCGCGGCCCGACGGACGGACCGCTGATC
>NZ_JZWY01000667.1:0-12497 GCF_000966955.1 Streptomyces sp. NRRL S-495 | reverse complement strand
GGCGGCGAGTTCGGCGGCCCCGGCGGCGTGGCCGAGCACAGCCTGTTCGACCGACTGCTCGGCCGCGCCGACCCGTTGACCGCCGCCGACCTGCCCCGCCCTCGGCCGCTGCCCCGGCGCGCCGGCGCCGCCCCCGTGTACACGGCGGTCGAACGGCCGGGCACCCTGCCGGTCCTGGACGCGGTACTGCTCGCCTCCGGCTCGCTGCTGGTGGCCTGCGGCCAGGCGGGCGCCCGGCTGCTCGGCCCCGACGGCCGCACCCGGGCCCACTGGGACACCCCCGCCGACCGACTGGTCCTCGCCGACCACGGCGGCGGCGCGCTGCTGGTGACCGACCACGGTCCCGACCTGCTCGGGCTCGCCCACCTCGACCTCGCCACCCGCACCGTCCGGCCCTGGACCACCCTGCGGGCCCGGCGGTTGGCCCCCTCCTACGACGGCCACCGGCTGATCGCCGCGGCGGACGGCGGCATCGTCGTCCTCGACACCACGGCCCCGCGCCCGGTCGCCGTCTGGCGCGAACTCGGCGGCGAGGAATGGCTGCTGGGCGGCATCACCCGCACCGCGGGCGGCTGCGCGGCGCTCGTCCGCAGCCCGTCGACCGCCCGCTCGCCGCTCACCGAGGTGTGGCGCTGGGACCTGCCTGGCTGGGAGCTGCGGGCCCGCCTGCGGGTGGACGACGCCCTGACGGGCCTGCAGTTCGGCACGGGCCTGCGGTTCGGCACCGGCCTGGGGGCCGCCCCCGACCCGGTCGCGCTCGCCGCCGGCGGCCTGCTCAGCGTCGAGCCGGTGCCCGCCGGACTGCTGGACGCCGACGGTGGCATGAGCTCCGACGACCGGACCGTCCTGCGCTGGACCTCCAGCCTCCCGGACACCGAACTGACCGTGGACGGAAGGGCGATGATCGGCCCGGCCGCCGACGGGGACCACTGGGCGCTCACCGTGCCGACCCCCGACGGCACCGGCCTGCGCGCGTACGCCGGGACCGGCCCGTGCTCCGCGCCCGAGGTCACCGTCCTGGTGCCGAACGCGTCCGGCGGCCGGATCGGGGTGCGCCGCCACGCCGGCGCCGTCACCTACTGGCACCGCTCGGGCCGCGTCCTCGCCACCTCCGCCGACGGCACCGCCCTGCTCGCCAACCTCAGGGTCACCGTCCGCTGACCGGACATCGGGCGGGCTCGGATTCCGCTTTTCCTCGACGCGCCACCCTGCGAACATGCGACGCTACTCACTGCGTCCGTCCGAGGAGGAATCCTGTGTCATCGCCCTGTGACCCCGCCAACGCACCCGTCGGTGATGTGAGCACCGCGCTCATGGTGATCGACTCCCGGCTCAAGGCCATCTACGACGGCCGGACCGGCACCGACCCCGAACAGCAGCGGATGGTCGACCAGTTCGCCGCCTCCCTGGGCCCCGCGGAGGCCGACGCCCTGCTCGAAGGCGTGTGCACGCTCATCTACATGTACATGGACTGGCTGCGGGCGGTCTGCGAACGGCACGACAAGGAGGTGGTCGAGCACGTGGTGCCCACCCTGGTGGCCACGATGCGGATGATGCCCAACACCTTCCGCCCCGAGGTCATCCCCACCATGGCCGGCCTCCTGATCGCCGCCGGCACCGGCCTGAGCCCCAACCTGTGGCGCGCCCAGTACGGCGACTGGACCGGCGCCGAGATGAACCCGCTGGAGGCCACCTCCGTCCTCCTCGCCGAGCACATCAACCGGATCGTCGGCGACGACCAGGACTTCGCCACCCGCCTGATCGCCGACGCCCTGGCGGTCACCGACGACCACTGACCGCCCGTCGGGCCGGTCCTCCCGCCCCCGCCCCCCGGCCTCCGGTCGGTGGGTTCCGGTCGGTGGGTTCCGGTGGCGCGGAACCGAAGCGGAATTGAGCGGAATTAATCGGTGGCGCCCCGCGGAGGGACTCCGCTACCTTCATCCTGCGGGCGGCTCCGCGGCGTGCTTCCTTCTCCTTCCTTCCGAAACCTGTAGTGCGCCCCCTCTCCGCCCGCCTCTTCAGCTTCTGTTCCACGTTTTCCGTTCCACGTTCGTGGGGGTCCTTCCGCATGCCCCGAGCCATCACGGCTCCCTTCGACAGCGATGTCGACCTCGATCTCGGTTCCTTCCTCCTCCGCCGGCGCGGCGCCGTCGCTGTCGCCCCCGGCGACCTCCTCCCCGGTGCCGACCCGTGGAGCACCCGCGGCCTGGTGGCGCTGGACGCCGATCTGGCGCGGCGCGGGTACCTGCTCACCAGTGAATTGCGCTCGGCACTGGCCAGGTTGTCGCCGTCTCGGCTGGCTGAGACCGGGGACGGCCTGCTCGCCCGGATCGACCACCTGCTCGGCGCGGACCGGGAACACGTGCCGCTGTTCCGCCGCTTCCCCGACGCCGTGCCCGACCACGCGCAGCTGTTCTTCACCCGGCAGATCCGGGCGTTCCTGCTCAACCAGCCCCGGCAGCCCTGCGCCCACTGCGGCCGGCGCGGCGCCGAGGCCGGGATCGGCGCGCTCGCGCCGTGCGCGCACCTGCTCTGCGCCGGCTGCCTCGACGGGCTGACGGCGGAGGGGCGGGGCGAGTGGTGCCCGACCTGCGGGACGCCGCTGGGCGCGGGCACCTACCTCTCCGAGGACAACCGGATCGGCCGGAAGGCCGCCGAGGAGTTCGGCGGCGAGCGGGCCCTCCGTCCGCTGCGACTGATCACGGCCGACCAGGTCACCGCCGCGATGGGCGAGTTCGACCGGCTGCTCGCCCGCCGCACCCCGCTCTCCCCGCAGGACCGCGACGACCTGACCGCGCTGCTCGCCCACGCACCGCAGGACCTGCCGGAGCGGCTGCCCGCACAGATCCCGCTCCGGGAGACCAAGGCCACCGTCCTCGCCGCCCTGCTCCGCCGCGGCGGAGCGGACGCGCTGCCGTTCCTCGCCGAGCGGATCGACACCGCGACCGATGTGCTTCGGCTGCTCTGGGCGTGGTCCGGCGCCGAGCCCGACCTGCTGCCCGCGACCGCCCGCCGGCTGCGGCTGAAGGGCCTGCCCCGGCCGGTGCGCCGGGGCCTGCTCGACATCATGGAGGGGCTGGACCCGACGGCACTTGTCGAAGACCTGCGCCGCCACCGGTCGGCCTGGCTGCGCGCGGGCGAACTGCTGCACCCGTACGAGCACCGGCGGCGGATCCCCAACGTCACCACGGCGTTCGTGGTGCTGCGGGGGACGGACCTGCGCACCCACGAGGTGGGGCGGGAACACGCCGAACCACCGGCCGGGCCGCTGCGCGTGGTGAGCGCCGGCGAACACACCCGGCTGGGGTTCACCGGATTCGCCGCGCGGGTCGAGGCCCTGCTCGCCGCCGGGGACACCGAGGGCGCCCTGCGGGCGCTGGCCGGACGGCCGGGCGAACTGGTCCGCAGGCTGCACCACGTCCTGCGGGTGCACGCCACCACCGCCCCCGGGACGCCGCTCTCCCCGTCCGCGCTGAACACTGTCGCCGCCGCGCTCACCCGGGTCGCCCCCGGGCCGCTGCTCGGCGCGTACGGCGCGCTGCGCGGCACGCGGACGGCGGGGGAGCGGCGGCTGTACTTCCCCGGGAGGACCACGGCACCGTGGTGCCCGCCGGACTCGCGCTCCCGGTCGTGGAGTCGATCGAGGCGGAGCTGCTGCGCCGGAGCGGCGCCGACGGCGAGCGCTACGAGGTGGCGCTGCTCGACGAGGGGCTGGGCGAACTGGTCGCACCGTTCGCCGAGCGCGCCGCCGCCAAGACCCTGGTGTGCGTCCCGCGCGGCAGTCGCCAGCGGCTGCCGGCGGGGGAGCGGCTGCGGCTGTTCCTGCACTGGATGCAGCCGGCGGAGCTGCGGGTCGACCTGGACCTGTCGGTGGCGCTCTACGACGAGCGGTGGAACTTCACCGGCCTGTGCGACTACACCAACCTGGTGCACGGCGACCGGGCCGCAGTGCACTCGGGCGACTACGTGTCCGCGCCGCCGCCGAACGGGGCGACGGAGTTCGTCGACCTGGATCTCGCGCGGCTGGTCGCGGGCGGATCGCGGTACGCGGTGATGATCGTGTTCAGCTACAACGACGTCGCCTTCGAGCAACTGACCGATGCCTTCACGGGGTTCATGGACCTGGGCGGCGCCACGTCGGCGGGGAGCCCGCACTTCCACCCCAGGGCCGTCCGGCAGCGGCTGGACCTTGTCGGCGACGCCAAGGTGTGCGTGCCGATGATCGTCGACCTGGCCGACCGCCGCTACACCTGGACCGACCTCAACACCGGTGCGGACGGCGGCTTCCACAGCGTCTACCGGCACCAGGCCGAGGTGGGCGCCCTCAGCCGCGACGTGCTGGCGCACTTCTCCCCGGAGAACCGGGCCACCCTCTGGGACATCGCCGTGGCCCGCGCGGCCGCGTGCACCGACGAGGTGGTGGTACGTGGGCTCGACGGCGGACTGCGGCGCTGGCGGCGCGGCGCGGGGGAGAGCGTCGGTGGGTTCGCGTCGCGCCTGCGTGCGCTCCGCGACGAGGACCGGGGACCCACTCCGGTTATTCCCCAACTCCTGTCCGGGCAGCGGGCGTTCGTCGCGCTCGTTGACGGAGACGTCCCCGCGCCGGAGAAGCTGTCCGGAACGCTGTACCGCCTCTACCCGGGCCCGGTCGACGCCGCACCGGAGAGCCTGGAGCGCCTGACGGCGGGAGATCTGGTCGCGGGTCTGGCACCTCGTCCGGCCGGGGTCGCCACGCGGTGACCCCGGCCGGGCGGGCCGCGCGCTTGGACAGCGTCCAGGTCGATGGGGACAGATTCGAGTTCATTGACACCGAGCCGCAGCTGATCAAGTATCGAGCTGTGCTGGATCGCTTGGAGGCGAGTGCGCTCAAGCCTGGCGCTTCCCGCGACCTCATCCGCCGTGTGGCCCAGAGCATTTGAGACGGGAAGAACCATGACCGCGTACAACTGGCAGAAGTCCAGCTACAGCACTGAGGCCGCCAACTGCCTCTACCTTGCGGCTGCGCCCGACGGCGCAGTCAAGCTCCGGGAGAGCGACGAGCCCGACACCGTCCTCACCACCACGCCGGGGCGGCTGCGGGCGCTTCTGCTGGGCGTCAAGGCGGGGGAGTTCGACCACCTCGCGCAGTAGTTGGCACAGTCCTCCGTTCCTGCGGTCGCGACGTCTTCGCCCCGTTGATCGAGACGTACTTGCCGATCGGCGACTACGGCCCGTACCCGGAGCGGCTGCGACAGCAGTTCGAGGGCGTGATCTGGCGATTCCGGACGGGCGGGCAGTGGCGGGAGATGCCGATGGAGTTCGGGGCGTGGTCGACCGAGCTTCGGCATATCCGTCGGGACCGCCCACGCCTACGTCACGGCCGTCGTCCGCTGGGCCCGCTGCAGCCCCAACCGGATGACCGTCATCGCCGCAGCCGTCCTCACCTTGGAACGTCAACGCTGATGAATCTCATTGCCGTTCCGAGGTGAGGACGGCTCGGCAATGGCCGTCATCCAGTTGGGAACCGTCTCACGACCAGACAAGTCGACCTTCGGCAACGGAACAGACCGGATAGTCCCCCGCGCCGATCCTCGTCAGCATCTCTGCCACGGAGTCGAAGTAGTGAGCCAGTGACGCGTACTCGCCGGTGACCGTGGGCGCACCCACGAACCATCTGCCGATACGTCCGTCCCTCGCGTCGATGAACTTTCCCGTCCAGCCGTCCCGGTCCGACAGGAACGGGATCCACTCCTCGCGCCATTCGCTCCCACCGGACAAGGGGTGATTCGCGTAGAGCCTCTCCATCGCCCGGATGCCCAGCAAGAAGCTTCCCTCGTCGGGGAACCCGTCGAAGCCGCAGCACATCACGTCGTCGTCGACGTCTTCCTCCGGCAGATCCAGATTGTTCTGCAACAGCCACGTCCGCAGGTCCCCTTGAAGGGAGATCCCCATCCGTTCCTCGGCTGCCGTGAGCATCTGCTCCGTAGCGGGCCCCGGCAGATCCGCGTGATCGGCCGGCGCGTGCTCCCGAAGAAGACTCATCACACGCGACCAACTCTCAGTCACACTCATCGCCCTCTGCCCTCTGTCCTCTCTACAGGGATGTCTCCGTCCGACTGCGCCACTGCGGAGGTTGGGAAGTATCGGCCGGAGAACCTTGCAGGGATGGTACTTCGAGCATGCGTTCCATCCCTCCCACAATCACCTTCCGCCCGAAGCGCAGGACCGGCCCCTCAGCGAAGTGACCGCCCGAGACTTTTCACAGACAACCCACTGTGCCCGGCGGGAGCAATGCTCATGACCTGTGGATCGGCCTCGGGTTGAACGCGAAAGGCGTACCTTCCCGAGTGATCGACTTCTGGTCGTCGAGTCCGCCCAGGCCCGCCGGCGAGCCGTGAATGCACCCCACCTCGTTGCTCTCGTCCGCGCCGGGGCCCGCTTCGAACGCGGCCGGCTCGTTGAACGGCCGCAGACGACCGCGGCGTGAACAGAGTGGCGGACCTGCCTCGAAGTTCGAGAACATGCGGTCATGTTGGACGGCACGGCAGGACAGGACCTTCCGGTCGGCTTCGGCTTCCGGCCGTATCGCGGCGACGAAGACCACGACGCGATGGCCGCGGTGCGGCTGGGGTGTGTTGAAAGAGACCGGGTCGATGTCCAATCGGTAGTGGAAGGGCCCCCGACAGCGGCTGAGATCGCCGAGGCTTCTGCCAAGTCGGAGGAGCCGTCCAAGAACCAGATCCTGGTGCTGCTCGACGGGAGCGTCGTCGGCTACTCGACGATCCGGTGGTGGCAGGAGCGGGACGGTACGTGGCTGTACCTGCACCGCGGCCACCTCTTGCCCGAGCATCGAGGCCAGGGCATCGGCTCAGCCATGCTGAGCTGGGCCGAAGAGCGGATCCGCCGGCTCGTCAATCAGCATGGAACGGCGCGGACGGCAGTGATCGGCGCGAACGGCATGGCCTCCGAGCAGGACGCCACGGCACTTCTGCGCGCAGCCGGCTACCGACGTGTCTTCAGCCTGGTCGAGCTGGAGCTGGGCGATCTGCAGCATGTGCCCGAGCCGGGCAGCGAGCTGCCGGCCGGGATACGGACAGGGCCGATCGGGACAAGCCACTACCGTGCAGCCTGGAGGACGGTCGTCGATTCGTACGCGGACACCGGTTTCACCCAGAGATGGCCTTTCCAGGACTTCGTCGACACCGCCGACCCGGCATGCTGGAGGGCTGCCTGGAACGGGCAGGACATGGTCGGCGTCGCCCTCTGCTCCATCCACCGTCACGACCGCACCGTGGGCGAGGTGGAAGAGCTGAGTGTCCGGACGGACCAGCGACGCCTCGGAATCGGCCGGGTCCTGCTGCTGGACGGGCTGCGGAGCCTTCGTGAGCAGGGTGCAACGACCGCTCGGCTGTTCACGGGCACGGCGAATCCGCACCGGTCCTACGACCTTTACGAGAGTGTGGGGTTCCGGCGGCGGAACGAGTACGTCCGTTACCGCAAGCCGCTTGCTTGATCGACCGGCCATTGGGCTGTCGGGTCAGTCCACAGGATTTGACAATGCCTCGGCCGGGGTCGCCGTGCGGTGACCCCGGCCGGGCGTACTCCGTCGGTTTCGCGTCCCGGAGCCATGAACGATCCCCGCTCAAGCGGCTTCGGCCCGGTCCAGCGCGGCGGCGCCGGGTCGCGCGAGCCAGACGAGTCTGGCGGAGAGGCCCGGTCGCCCCGCGAACAGGCAGAGGGCCCGCTCGGGCGAAGCAAGCGTCATCCGCGTTCGCCCGTCGACGACGAGGAGATGCGTCACCCCGTTGTCGTCGGCGAACCCCCAGGCCGCAACCCACCCGTCGGCGTCCTGGCCGCCGGCGTCGTACACCTGGACCACGGCGAACTGCCTGGGCGCGGTGTCGAGCACGAGTCCGCACAGCTCCTCGTCGAAGGAGGGGAGGGAGTTTTGCGAGGGCACAGCGGGCATGGAAGTCTCCTGCCTGTGAGGGAGTTGAATGCCGAGCTGCCACCACCAGCGGCAGTTCAAAGCCCTGATGCATCATCAAAAGTAGCCAGTCGGTGGTATGTAGTCCACCGCCTTGAGAGAATCCATGGCACTGTCACTCCAAAGGGTGAGCAGAGCTCGGCCGTGGTGAGCGAAGGAAGGGAGCAGCGGATGCCGCCCAGCAAGGTCCCGCCGAGCATTCGGCAGCGGCGACTCGGTGCGGAGCTGCGCCGGTTGCGCGAGCAGGCTGGTCTGTCGGTCACCCGCGCCGGGGAACTGCACGGCACCCAGCAGTCCCGCATCAGCAACATCGAATCCGGGGGATACCCGGTGAGTGCGGACCGGGTCCGGGCACTCGCCCGGCTCTACGGCTGCGCGGACGACGCTCTGGTCGAAGCGCTCACCGGTATGACCGGTGGTCGCACGCGTGGGTGGTGGGAGGAGTACCGCGAGATCCTCCCGGCCGGGGCGCTCGATCTGGCGGAACTCGAACACCATGCGGTGTCGATGCGGATCGCATCGGCGATCCACATCCCTGGTCTTCTGCAGACCACGGAGCATGCTCGTGCGCTCTTCCGGGATGTGGTCCCGCCCCTGTCGCCACCTGAAGTCGAGCACCTGGTCTCGCACCGCATCAAGCGGCAGGCGGTGCTTTTCCAGGAACAGCCGATCCCGCTCGCGGCCGTCGTCCACGAGGCCGCCCTACGGGTCGGCTTCGGTGGCCCGGAGGTTGCTCGTGGCCAGTTTGAACACCTCCTGGCCATGAGCGAGCACTCCCACGTCGACCTGCGGGTGATCCCGTTCGGAACCGGAAGCTATCCCAGCTCCGGCGCAGGGATCGTCTACTTCGTCGCGGAGGTTGCGCGACTGGACAGTGTGCAGGTGGATGGGGATCGATCCGAGTTCATCGACACCGAGCCACAGTTGGTCAAGTATCGAGCTGTGATGGACCGGCTGGAGGTGAGCGCGCTCAAGCCGGGTGCGTCACGCGACCTGGTCCGCCGAATCGCCCGAAGCATCTGAGACAGGAACGACCATGGCTGCTCCCATCTGGCAGAAGTCCTCATTCAGTGGCGACGCCGCGAACTGCATATATCTCGCGGCGACCGTCGATGGGCGAATCAGGATCCGGGAGAGTGACGAGCCTGACGTCGTCGTCACTACGACGGCCGAGAGGCTCCGAGCCTTCATATGCGGCGTCAAGGCGGGGGAGTTCGACCACCTCGCGTTGTAGTTGCCACATTCCTCCATCGGCGCGCGTCACCGGTCAGCTGCCCGGGGAGGTCGGTGAGGTGCTCGATCCGGAATACCGGTTCAGCCGGGGTCGGTGACGGGCCGCCGGTGACGAAGTCGTTGCCGCGGTCCAGCCAGATGCCGGTGAGGCCGGCGCGGTCGGCCGCGTGCACGTCGCTCTCCAGCATGTCGCCGACGTTGACCGCCCGGGCCGGGTCGGTCCCCATCAGCCGGCAGGCGGCGGCGTAGGCGACGGGCTTGGCGGTGCCGAGTTCGGTCGGGGTCAGTACGCCTCGAAGTGCTCCAGGAGGCCGAACCGGGCGCCCTTGACACGTTGTTGGCCGGGGTCCCCGTTGGTGAGGACGGCCAGTCGCGGTCCTCGGGGAAGCCGGCGCAGGGCGTCCAGGCAGGGGAGGACGTCGGGGTAGCACTGCCAGGACTCCGCGAACGGCCGGAGGTAGCGCTCGGCGACCCACGCGTCCAGCACTCGGGCGTCCCGGGAACCGGCTCGCCGAGCGCCGGCAGGAAGGAGCGGACCCGGCGGCGGTGGTGCTCGGCGAATGAGCACTCCCCGGCCAGGTACTCCCGCATGTGGCGGGCCTCCAGCGCCCACCACAGGGCCACCAGCTCCTCCCCCGGAGCGGTCGCGCCCGGCGCGTCCCGGACGACGCGTCCGATCGTCTCCATCACCGCGCTCCGGTGGTCGACGAGGGTGCCGTCCAGGTCGAAGAAGATCACATCTGTCATTTGGTGATCATCGGGGAGATCTGCTCCCGTGCCAGCGCTTTCGCTGTAGCGGATCCGGCCGTGCCCGTGCGTCGCCCGTTGCGCGACTTCTCGCTCTGATGGACGGCGTGCAGTAGGCCCGACACCCTCGACGGCTTCATGGCGGGCACCGGTCCGAGCCCCGACATCACCCCGACGAGCCGAGGTCAATGACGGACCTTCAGGAGGAGTTCGGCAGCCTCGGTCCGGGCGTACAGGACCGTGCGGCCGGTACGGTGGCGGGCGGTGAGGCCGGCCTCGCGCAGCGCGGTGAGGTGGTGCGATACGTTGGCCGCCGACAGGTCCAGCCGGGCGGCGAGTTCGGTGGTGGCGGCGGGGGAGTCGAGTTCGGCAAGCAGCCGGGCACGGGTGCGGCCAATCACCCGGGCCAGGCCGTCCGGGACGGCGGCGCCGGAGTTCTCCCAGAGCGTGGCCACCCCGCGCGGCGGGTAGACCAGGCCGGGCTGCCAGGGCGGGTTCTGCTGGGAGTAGACGCCCGGCCAGGCGAAGACGGTGGGGGCCAGCACCAGGCCGCGCTCGCCGTCCAGCCGCCGCTGCACGTCCACCCGGTGGCCGATCCGCAGCGTGTCGCGCTCCCAGCTCACCTGCGGGTGCAGATCGGCGAAGAGCGCGGCCGGGCCGCCGGTCGACATCTGACGGGCCCGGCGCAGGATCTCGCCCTCGGTGAGGCGCTGGATGCGCGGCCAGTGCGGGGCGATCGCCGCCGTCCAGTACGCCAGTACCTCGCCCGCCAGCCGGGCCAAGCCGGCCCCCGGGTCAGCGTACAACTCGGCGACCATCGGCGGGAGTTCACCGGAGAGCCGGGAGAGGTCGCGGCGCACCGCGGCCGGCTCGGTGGCGGCCAGCGCGGCCACCGCCTGTTCGATGGTCGGCGAGGTGTCGACCGGGACCGGGGTGAGGAAGTCCGGCACGTACACCGTGGGCAGCCGGATCAGCTGGGAGAGCAGCGCCCAGTCGACCCCGGCCAGCCGCTGCCTGGCCTGCCGCACCCAGGGCAGGTGGACGGCGTGTCGACCCGGCTCCTTCAGCACCTCGACGCTGGTGGCGACCTCGGAAAGCGGCGAGCAGGCGAACCTGGTCCGGGCGAGGTCCTGGGCGGAGAACTCCCAGACGAGCACGGCGGGCCCCCGGTGGGTTCAGGTCAGCTGAGGATTCGACCAGGATCGAATCCGTTTCCGACGACGATCATGCCAGCAATGCTCGTGCCATGACCACCACGACACTCCCCCCGCTCCGCGACCGCCTCGGCCTGCCGACCACCGCCGGCCGCAACCGCCTGGTCGGCGCGCATCTGATCGACAGCCTCGGGACCGGGCTGATCCTCGCCTTCACCCTGGTCTACTTCGCCCGCAGCACGGGCCTGGGCATCGCCGCGATCGGTGCCGCCGTCACCACCGCACGGCTGCTCGCCCTGCCCACCGCGATCGGCGTCGGCCCGCTGATCGACCGGTACGGCGCCCGGGTGGTGGCAGCTGGCGGCAACGCGCTCTCCGCGGTCGCGTTCGGCGGCTACCTGCTCGCCGGGCAGCTCTGGCAGATCGTGCTGGCCTGCCTGCTCGCCCAGATCGGCCACGTTGCCTACTGGACCTCCAGCACCGGCTTGGTGGTGCTCGCCGCCGCCGAGGGGGAGCGGCCCCGCTGGTTCGCGCTGGTGCAGACGCTGCGCAACGCCGGGATGGGCCTGGGCGGGGCGCTCGGCGCCGTCCTGGTGGGCGACGGCGGTACCGGCGGGCTGCGACTGCTGGTGATGCTCAACGCGGCCAGCTACGTGGTCGCGACGGCGCTGCTCGCCACCTGGCGGCCCGAGCCTGCCCCCGCTGCCGACGCTCCTGCTGCTGCCGAGCCCGCCGCGGCACCCGGCGGCTACCTGACGGTGCTGCGCGACCGCCGGTACCTGCTGCTGGTCGCGGTCAACCTCACTTTCGTCTTCGGCTCGATGATCCTGAGCATGCTGCTCGCCGTCTACATCACCGAGGGGCTGCACCGCCAGGCCTGGGTGGCTGCCACGCTGCTGGTGCTCAACGGCCTGCAGGTGGTGCTCACCGGCAGCGTGGTCGCCGGGCGGCTGGAGCGGTTCCGCGCAACCCGGGTGATCGCCGCCGCCTCGCTCGTCAACGCCCTCGCCTTCGCGCTCTTCGCTGCCGTCGCCACCGCCCCCGGCTGGGCCGTCGTCACCGGGCTCTACGCCGCGATGTTCGTCTACAACCTCGCCGAGACCATGGCCACCCCGTTCCGCGAGGAGCTCAGCGTCACCTTCGCCGACCCGGCGCTGCGCGGCCGCTACCTCGCCGTCTACCAACTCTCCTGGAACCTCGGCCAGGCGGCCGCCCCTGGCCTGCTCACCCTGCTGCTCAGCCGCGGCGCCGCCCTGCCCTGGCTCTTCCTGCTGCTGCTCTCGCTGCTGGCGGTGCCCGGACTGCTGAAGTTGGAGCGAATGCGCTGACGGACTGTCTACTTGCAGTAAGGCGGGGGAGTTCGACCACCTCGCGCAGTACCTGTCACATTCCTCCGT
>NZ_JZWY01000666.1:0-1189 GCF_000966955.1 Streptomyces sp. NRRL S-495 | reverse complement strand
GGCGGGGGAGTTCGACCACCTCGCGCAGTACCTGTCACATTCCTCCGTCGGCGCGCGTCAGTGCAGTGACCGAGCAAGTGGACGGACGGAAAGAGGACAGGTCATGACCGACGCGCGGATGGCGAACCCGGCTGTGGTGATTCCGGAGGCGATGCCGGCGATCCTCGGGGTCGTGAAGGCGGCGAAGAAGGGCGGCGTGCCGGAGAGCGTGCTGGAGCTGGTGCACTTGCGGGCGAGCCAGATCAACGGCTGCAGCTACTGCGTGGTGGGCGGCGTCGCGAGTGCGAAGAAGAACGGGGAGACCGACGAGCGGCTGCACGCGGTGGCGGCGTGGCGGGAGGCGCCGTTCTTCACGGAGGCCGAGCGGGCCGCGCTGGAGCTGTCGGAGCACGTGACGCGGCTCGCGGACCGGGCCGTGGTGCCGGACGAGGTGTGGAACGCGGCGGCGGAGCACTTCGACGAGAAGCAGCTGGCCTCGCTGGTGCTGTGGATCAGTCTGACGAACTTCTTCAACCGGATCAACGCCACCACCCGCCAGCCCGCCGGCGACACCTGGTAGACGAGGGGGCTGACGGGGGCCGGCGGGGGAGCGGGCCCGGTGCGGGACGGCGGAGCGGCAGCCGTCCGGCACCGGGCCCCGCGCCGCAGGGCCTCAGTCGGCGGCGGTGCCGTGGCGCTCGTCCTCGTGGGCGCCGGAGAGAACGGCGTCGAGGAGGCCGGGGTAGCGCGCGTCGAGGTCCTCGCGGCGCAGGAGGAGGAGGTTCTCCCGGCCGGACGGCAGCTGGTGGATGACGCCGCTGTCGCGCAGCACCCGCCAGTGGTGGGTCATCGTCGACTTCGCGGTGATGCCGATCGCGGTGAGCACGCTCCCGCAGTTGTGCGCGCCGCCGCCGTTCAGGACCCGGACGGCGGACAGGCGGACGGGGTTGCCGAGAGCGGAAAGGACGTGTTCGATCCGGATCTGCTCGCGGTCGGGGTGGCGGTAGCTCATGGCCCCACCGTAACGCGGGGTGTGCACCGGCCGGCCCACGCCGTCGTCCCAAGTGGACGCGGGGAAAGCCGGGTTGCGAGGATGCGGGGTTACGGTGCCGCAGCCCTGCTCGGCGCGCCGGACCGACCGGACCGGCCGGGCCGGAGGAGCGGGTCGGCGGCGGCCGCCCCCGGCGATGCGAGGAGCGCGGCCAGGGCG
>NZ_JZWY01000665.1:0-14087 GCF_000966955.1 Streptomyces sp. NRRL S-495 | reverse complement strand
GTGGGGCCGATCTTCGTGCGGAGGTTTTCGCGAGGGCTCATACCTGTGATCGACCGGCCGGAGCGCCCGAGCGGTTGCGCCGGGGCCGCCTCCTTGCCCGATGGGGAACCCGCAGAGCGGGGCCGGGGCGGCCGACAGGTATGGTGTAACACATGAATGCAGAGAATGACCCTTACGAGATGCGGGTCGGCGTGCCCGACGTGGCGACCTTCCGGCGGCTGCGGACGGGGTCCGGCATGAGCGACCGCCCGGCCGCGGCGGTGGCCGCCGGGCTGCCGAACACCTGGTTCGGGGTGACCGTCGAGTGCGGGGGCGAGGTGGTCGGGATGGGGCGGATCATCGGGGACGGCGGTCTGATCTATCAGATCGTCGATGTGTGCGTGCTCCCCGAGCACCAGGGGCGCGGGCTGGGCAAGCGGATCATGGCGCGGCTCACCGCCGAGCTGGAGCAGCGCGCGGAGAAGGGTGCCTACGTCTCGCTGATCGCCGACGGGGAGGCGCACCGGCTGTACGCCCAGTACGGGTTCGTGGGGACGGCTCCGGCCTCGGTGGGGATGCACCGCCTGGTGTGAGCCGGTGCGAGGCGACCCGGTGCGACGCGACCTGACGCGGTGCTGCTGCGCCCGCGCGCCCGCCGCGACCGCCGCCGCGGTGCACGGCGGTCGCGGCGGGCGCGCGGGTCGCGGTGTCAGGAGTGGATGCCCTGGCCCGGGGTGAGGATCCCGGCCGGGTCGAAGCGGTGCTTGGCCGCCACCACGCGCCCCCACCGGGTGCCGTAGTGGCGGCGCCACTCGGCGTGGGTGACGTCCGGGATCGCGCCGATCAGGTACCGCTTGCCGCCCAGCTGCACCGCCCGGTCGTACAGCCGGCGGTTGCGCCGCAGTGCGGCCGCGTGGTCGGCGCCCGGGAACGGGAACGACAGCAGGTCGAAGTGGAAGCCGACCGGCTCGTCCGGCATCACCGTCATCGGGCGGGTGAACACATCGGTGCGGAACGGGTAGAAGAGCAGCAGGCCGGCGCCCAGGTCCTCCGGCGTCAGCAGGGCGAGGGCCTCACGGGTGAAGGTTTCGGCAGTCGACGCGGGCAGGAACAGGCTCATCCAGGGCTTGGGCTGCGACCAGAGCCCGGCCCCCTTCAGGAACCCGGCGAAGGCGTCCACCCGGTACGCGTACTCGCGCGCCGTCTGGTCGGTGAAGGTCGTGTCGGCCGCGACGCAGCGCAGGCCGCGCACCAGCTTCGCCCGGTCCGGCGCGGCGCTGCCGTCGTAGTGGACGACACCCTCCACCTTGTAGCGCCAGCCGGTCCCGGCCGCGTTGCGCGACACGTCGCCGACCTGGAGGTCGAACCGCCGCTCCAGCATCAGCTTCTTCTGGTCCGCGAGGTAGGCGCCCAGGTCGTCGTAGAACAGGTTGAGGACGAGCGCCCGCTCCCGGGCCCGCACCAGGCGCAGGGTGGCGCGGACGATGAGCCCGGCCTGCCCGCCGCCGCCGAGCACCGCCTCGAACAGCTCGCGGTTGGCGCTCGCCGAGGCGGTCACCAGCTCGCCGGTGCCCGTGACGACGTCCACCGACTCGACCGTGTCCACCTGGAAGCCGTAGCGCTGCACACCGCCGCCGATGCCGCCGACGCTCAGCGTGCCGCCCACCGACAGGTGCAGGTAGTCCGTCAGACAGGGCGGCATCCAGCCCTGGGCGAGCGCGGCGTCCGTCAGCTGCGCCCAGGTGACGCCCGCCTCCACGACGGCGCGGCCGGGGGTGATCCGGATGATCCGGTCCAGTCCGCGGGAGTCGATCGCCACGCCCCCGGCCACGCCGGCCTGGCCGTAGCTGGAGTGCGACTCCAGCTCCGCCGCCTCGCCGGTGCCGCTCTGGCCGTTCATCGCGACCGGGATGCGGTGGCGGCGGGCGAAGCCGACCAGGGTGGCGACGTCGCGTACGGAGCCCGGCCGCAGCACGGCGCGCGGGGCGGCGGTCACCAGGTGACCGAAGTCCCCGCCGAACCGGGCCAGGGTGGCGGCGTCGGCCACCAGGGTGCCGTCAAGTCGCGGCAGCCGCGCGAGTGTGTCGGCAGTGGCGGCCTCCGGGCCGGGCGCGGCGGCCTCGGCGCCGGGGGAGGCGTCCGGGGCGGGGGCCTCCACGGCCCAGGAGCGACCCACCGTGTTCCATCCGACGACGGTGGCCGCCGCACCGACGATCACGCTGCGGCGGGGCAGAGCTGACTTGCTCATTTCAGATTTCTCCGATCAATCGTCATATGAGCAGTGTTGTATCGCAGTCCGGACGTCCACGGGCACCCGCCGGGAGCGGACCGGTTCGGTGACGGTCGGTCGGGCGGTGCGATCCGTCCGAAGTACGGAGAGTGGTCTACACCACATCGAGGGTCGGGGGTAATGATCCGGACACCCGTCGGGCCCGCCCGCCACGCCCCCGACCAGGGCGAACGAGCGTCAGGAGCGGTTCGGGCGTGGGCGACCGGTGGCCGGAAACCCGGTTGTCCGGCACCGGTGCCCCGGGGGAGAGTGGAGCTGTCGGGATCAAGGAACGACAAGGAACTGCAAGGAACCGCAAGGATCCGCATGGAACGGATCCCGACGACCGAGGGCGAGCTGGGCCTGGGAGAGCCCAAGGGCCTGTAAAGCCCCCGCTTCGGCTGTGATGGTTCGAATCCATCCTCGCCCACCCTCGGACCGCGGCGGCCCTGTGCCGCGTCCTGCCCGCCGGATCCGTCCGATCCGGCGGGCAGGCCCTCCGGTTAGGCTCGGGTCCATGTTTGTCCTGGAACTGACGTACACCGTGCCGCTCGACCGGATCGACGCCCGCCTGCCCGCCCATGTGGACTGGCTGAACCGCCACTACGCGGACGGGACCTTCCTGGCCTCCGGGCGCAAGGTGCCGCGCGACGGCGGCATCATCCTCGCCGCGGGCGAGGACCGGGCGGCGATCGAGGCGCTCGTCCGCACCGACCCGTTCTCCGTCGAGGGCCTGGCGACCTACCGCGTCACGGAGTTCCTCGCCACCGTCGTCGCCCCCGTCCTGGAATCCCACCGGCAGCAGCTCCCCGGCTGAGGCACCGGCCCCTTCGGCCCGTCGGCGAGGCGTCGGTGAACCGTGGCCCAGGAGTCCTCCGGGTGACGGTGCGGCGCTGCTGCGGTGTCGGCGCGGAAACGGCACGGCGTCTCCTCGCCCCGGTTCGGAGACCGGTCGTGCACTGGCTACGATCGGTGAGCACGGGGCACAAAGCGCCGGGCCGCGGGCCGGGCGCACGGCGAGACATTCCAGTGGGAGAAGACGATGGCACACGCACGGGCCGGTCAGCCGGCGCAGCCGGGCGACCTGGTGGACGTTGCGCGGCTGGTGACGGCCTACTACACGCTGCACCCGGACCCGGAGGAGCCGGGCCAGCGGGTCGCGTTCGGCACCTCGGGCCACCGCGGCTCCTCCCTGGACGCGGCCTTCAACGAGGACCACATCGCCGCCACCACCCAGGCGATCTGCGAGTACCGGACCGCCCAGGGCATCACCGGCCCGCTGTACCTCGGCGCCGACACCCACGCGCTGTCCGAGCCGGCCAGCGCCACCGCCGTCGAGGTGCTGGCGGCCAACGGCGTGACCGTCCTGCTGGACAGCGCCGACGGCTACACCCCGACCCCCGCCGTCTCGCACGCGATCCTCGCCCACAACCGGCGCAGCCCGCAGTCGCTGGCGGACGGCATCGTCGTCACCCCGTCCCACAACCCGCCCCGCGACGGCGGCTTCAAGTACAACCCGCCGAGCGGCGGCCCGGCCGGCTCGGAGGCCACCGGCTGGATCCAGGACCGTGCCAACGCCCTGATCCGCGAGGGCCTGCGCGGCGTCAAGCGGGTCCCGTACGCGCGCGCCCTGGCCGCGGCGACCACCGGCCGCCACGACTACCTCACCTCCTACACCGAGGACCTCGTCTCCGTCCTCGACCTGGACGCGATCCGCTCGGCCGGCGTGCGGATCGGTGCCGACCCGCTCGGCGGCGCCTCCGTCGCCTACTGGGGCCGGATCGCCGAGACCCACCGCCTCGACCTGACCGTGGTCAACCCGGTCACCGACCCGACCTGGCGCTTCATGACGCTGGACTGGGACGGCAAGATCCGGATGGACTGCTCCTCGCCCGCCGCGATGGCCTCGCTGATCGCCCGCCGCGACGAGTACACCATCGCCACCGGCAACGACGCCGACGCCGACCGGCACGGCATCGTCACCCCGGACGGCGGCCTGATGAACCCGAACCACTACCTCGCGGTGGCGGTCGACTACCTCTACCGCCACCGCTCCGACTGGCCGGCCGACGCCGCCGTGGGCAAGACGCTGGTGTCCTCCTCGATGCTCGACCGGGTCGCCGCCGACCTCAAGCGCGAGCTGGTCGAGGTCCCGGTGGGCTTCAAGTGGTTCGTCGAGGGCCTGCTGGAGGGCTCGATCGCCTTCGGCGGCGAGGAGTCGGCCGGCGCGTCCTTCCTGCGCCGCGACGGCGGGGTGTGGACGACGGACAAGGACGGCATTTTGCTCGCCCTGCTGGCCGCCGAGATCACCGCCGTCACCGGCCGCACTCCCAGCCAGTACTACCGCGACCTGACGGACCGCTTCGGCGCCCCCGCCTACGCCCGCGTGGACGCCCCGGCGGACCGCGACCAGAAGGCGCTGCTCTCCCGGCTCTCGCCCGAGCAGGTCAAGGCCGGCGACCTCGCGGGCGAGCCGGTCACCGCCGTGCTCACCGAGGCCCCGGGCAACGGCGCGGCCATCGGCGGCATCAAGGTGTGCACCGAGAACGCCTGGTTCGCCGCCCGCCCGTCCGGCACGGAGGACGTGTACAAGATCTACGCGGAGTCCTTCCAGGGGCCCGAGCACCTCGCCCGGGTCCAGGAGGAGGCGCGGGAGCTGGTCAACGAGGTGCTCGCGGGGCCGGCTTCGGCCTGACGGGTCCGGCGTCCGTTGTCGAGCTGAGCCGAGCTGTCGTGCCGCGGTCCGGTGGGGTGCACCCCACCGGACCGCGGCACGCTGTTCCGGCCGGCGGTGGGCCGTGGCTCAGCGGATGACGGGCTTGGTGGCGAACCAGAGGGTGACCGGGGCGTCCAGGGCCACCACCGTGCCGGCGGCCGGGTCGGTACGGAGCGCCTGGTTCACGGGCTTGGTGCCGTTCTCTTCGCTGAAGACGGTGACCTTGGTGAAGTGGAGGTCCCGGAGCAGCTTCTCGGCGTCGGCACGGGTGAGGCCCGCGACGGCGGGAACCGGTGCCCGCCCGTCCGAGACCCGCAGGACGACGGTCGCCCCCGCCGGGACCTCGGTGCCGGCGGCTGGGTCGGTGGCGAGGACCTGGAGCGCGGGCAGCCGACCGGCGGTGACGGTGGCGGCGGTGGAGCGCAGGCCGAGGTCCTTCAGCTTCGCCTCGGCGGTGGCCCGGTCGAGCCCGGCCAGGGGCGGGAGCACCACCGTCCGGGGGGTGGGGGAGGGGGTGGGCGAGGAGGAGCGGGGTGAGGGCGAGGGCTTCGCCTTTCCGCCGCCGCCCCCGTTTCCGCCCCCGTTCCCGGGGCGCCCGCTCGCCGAACTCGCCGCCGTCGACGCCGCTGCCCGGGAGCCGTCGGCCGCCCGCCACCGCGGCCGCCGTTCCCCCCGCCGCCCCGGTCGCCGTCCCGGCCTCGGTCACCGTCCCGGTCCCGGTCACCGTCGCCGTCCAGGTCGACATCCACCTGCCCGGGCACGTCCACCGCGAACGCCGCGCAGGCCGCCCCCTGGTGGGCCGAGGTCGCGGCCACCCGCAGTGCGACGCCGAACCGCGAGGGCCGTGCGCCCTGCACCTGGCCCACCACCTCGGCCGCCGGTACGCCGAACCGGGAGGCGATGTCGAGGGCCGGTCCGACCAGGTCCAACGGCACGGTGTAGCGCAGCTCGACCCGGCGGGTCGCCCCGGAGGCGAGCGGCGCCTCGGCCGACCGCCGGTCGAAGTCCAGCCGCCCGCGCACGGGTTCGACCGGTTCGAGGTGGAAGCCCGTGGCCCGCGGCCCGGCGTTGCACACGAGCAGGTCCACCAGCACCGTGCCACCGGCCACCCCGAACCGGCGCTCCGGCTCGCACCAGGCCCGCACCCCGGCGTCCGCCCCGGCCCGCAGGTCGGTGCCGCAGTACTCGCCCGGGCAGTAGACGCCGAGCCGTTCGACCCCGTCCGTCCGGGTGCCGCACAGTTCGCAGTACAGCGCCATGGTCCCCCCTCGGTCCCGCGCGGCCCCGGCCCGCCCCGGAGGTACCCGGCGGCCCGCCCCGGGAACCGCCGGCACCCGGACCGGAACCGGCCCGTGACCGGTCGACCGCTGACCCTTCATCACCCGTTCGAAGCTCCGCGGTGGTCCGGTGGGACGCCGCTGGCAATAATTGGGAAAGTTTCCTAACCAAATGTCTTGACCGTGCACCCTCACGCCGGGATTCTGTACGTCACCTGCCCTGACGGCCCGTCCGTCCCAGGGGCCCCCACCCCGCCGCCCTCCCCTTCCGCTGCTCTCCGGCGTTCTCCCCCCGACCGCAAGGAGTCACGTGAAAAGGCCCACCCGTCGAACCGTCCTCGGTGCCGCGCTCTCCGCCGTCACCGCCGTCGGACTCCCCCGAACCGCCGCCGCCACGTCCGCCACAGCCGGTGCCACCGCCACCGCCCCGGCCGCCGCGCTCAGCGTCTCCAGCTGGCAGCAGCGCTGGGCGCCGTCGGCCGCCGCCGACGGGCTCGCCGCCTTCGAGACGGTCGAGGACGACCGCGCCGACTCCCACCCCGCCGGGCACCCGCACATCCGGGCCGAGAACGACACCTACCGCTGGACCATGCACACGGTGGACCGGGACTCCGCCACCGACCGGCAGCGGCAGGAGGTCACCGGTATGCGCAGCCCGGCGGGCGGCGCCTTCCTGGAGTGGAAGGCCGGTCAGACCTGGCGGACCACCTACGCGATGTACATCCCGTCCGCGCTGAAGGCCACCACCAGCTTCACCCACATCATGCAGATGAAGCAGCCCGGCAACGGCACCTCGCCGATCGTCGTCCAGTCGCTGCGGCGGGTCGCCGGGGCGCAGACCATCGAGCTCCAACTCCCCATCAGTGACGTCCTGGTGGGGCGCACCAGTCTGGACCCGCTGCACGACCGCTGGGTGGACGTGGACTTCCGGATCACGGTGGGGGACGGCTCCTCCGGGGCGGTCCGGTGGATCCTGCGCAGTGCCGGCGCCACTGTCGTCGACATCGAGCGGACCGGCGTCGACACCTTCCTCGCCGACCGGGTGCGGCCCAAGTGGGGCATCTACCGCTCGCTCGGCGACACCTCCGGTTCGCTCCAGGACTGCTACCTGCTCACCAGGGAGATGCGCGGCTACCAGCTGGTCGCCGGCCCCTCCGGGGTCTTCCGGGCGGACGAGGCCCGCGTGTCGCAGGGCACCGTCGACACCGACCACCACGGCCACAGCGGTGCCGGTTTCGTCAACCTGGAGAACACGCCGGGGAGTTACGCCGAGTGGACGGTCCGGGCGGCGGCCGCCTCGACGGCCTCGCTGGAGCTGCGCTACGCCAACGGCACCGCCGCCGACCGCCCGATGGACATCGCCGTCAACGGCACCCGGATCGCCGCCGGGCGGGCCTTCCCCCCGACCGCGAACTGGGACACCTGGGCGACCACCGCCCTGCCGGTGTCGCTGAAGGCCGGGGCCAACACCGTCCGGTTCACCTCGACCACCGCCGACGGCGGCCCCAACCTCGACCGGATCACCGTCCGCTGACCCCCTGGAGGAGCACATGCGTCCGACATCCGCCGGCGGCGTGGGTCTCGCCGTCGCCGCACTGATCATCGCCACCGCGGCCGTCCCCCCGGCCCAGGCCCAATCCCAACCCCGACCCCGGTTCGCCGCCACCGACTACCAGGCCGAGGACGCCACCGTCGTCCAGGGTGCCGTGGCCACCAACCACACCGGGTACACCGGTACGGGCTTCGTCGACTACACCAACGTCGCCGGCTCCTACGTCGAATTCGCCGTCGGCGCCGCCTCGGCCGGCACCGCCCCGCTGACCTTCCGCTACGCCAACGGCACCGCCGTCGACCGCCCGATGGACATCTCCGTCAACGGCACCGTGGTCGCCGCCGGTGTCTCCTTCCCGGCCACCACGGACTGGAACACCTGGGCCGGGCGGACGCTGAACGCGCCGCTCCGGGCCGGGACCAACACCGTGCGCGCCACCGCGACCACCGCCAACGGCGGCCCCAACCTGGACCGGCTCACCGTCGCCGCCGCCCCTGCCGACACCACCGCGCCCAGCCGCCCGGGGCAGCCGTCCTGCACCGGCATCGGCCCCAACGGCCTGACCCTCGGCTGGCCGGCCGCCACCGACAACGTCGGCGTCACCGCGTACGACGTCTACGAGCACGGCAACAAGCTCGCCGAGACGCCCGGGGACACCACGAGCAAGGCGCTCACCGGCCTCACCCCCGGCACCACCTACAACCTGAGCGTGATCGCCCGGGACGCGGCCGGCAACGCCTCCCCGGCGAGCGTCGCCGTCGACTGCACCACCGGAACCGGCGACGACCCGCCGCCGAGCGCGCCCGGCGCCCCCACCGTCTCCGCCGTCACCGCCACCTCCGCCAAGCTCGGCTGGGGGGCCGCCAGCGACGACAAGGGCGTGGTGGCGTACGAGGTCCGCAGCGGCGCCGCCGTGCTGGCCACCGTCACCGGCACCCCGCCGGCGACCACCACCACCGTCACCGGCCTGGCCTGCGACGCGCCGTTCGCCCTGACCGTGGTGGCCAAGGACGCCGCGGGCGGTGTCTCCCCGGCCTCCGCCCCGGTCTCCTTCACCACCGCCGCCTGTCCGGCCGACGGCGGCGTCCCCGGCTCGCCGACCACCCTCAGCAGCGGCTGGACCGTGCCCTGGGGCATCTCCTGGATGCCCGACGGCGCCAGTGCGCTGGTCACCGAGCGGGACAGCTTCAAGGTCTTCAAGCAGGCCAAGAGCGGTACCAGGACGGAGATCGGCGCCGTGCCCAACGCCGTCACCACCGACGGCGAGGGCGGCCTGCTCGGCGTGGCCGTCGACCCCAACTGGTCCACCAACCACTACGTCTACTTCATGCACACCGCCGCCGAGGGCAACCGGATCGTCCGCATGACGTACAACGGCAGCACCCTCTCCGGCTACACGGTCCTGCTCCAGGGCATCAAGAAGAACCGCTACCACAACGGCGGCCGGCTGGCCTTCGGCCCGGACGGCTACCTCTACGCCACCACCGGCGACGGCCAGACGCCCGACCTCGCGCAGGACAAGAACTCCCTCAACGGGAAGATCCTGCGGATGACCACCGCGGGCAAGCCCGCCCCCGGCAACCCGTTCAACAACTACGTCTACAGCCTCGGCCACCGCAATCCGCAGGGCCTCGCCTTCGACCGCAACGGCCGGCTCTGGGAGGCCGAGTTCGGCGACTCCAAGTACGACGAGCTCAACCTGATCAAGCCGGGCGGCAACTACGGCTGGCCGACCTGCGAGGGCACCTGCGGCAAGTCCGGCATGACCGACCCCAAGGCCAGCTGGCCGGTCAACCTCGCCTCCCCGAGCGGCATCGCCATCGTCCGCAACGTGGTCTACCTGGCGGCGCTGCGCGGCACCCGGATGTACCGGATCCCGATCAACGGCGACACCGAGTCGGTCGGTACCGCGACCTCCTACTACGTCGGCACCTACGGCCGGCTGCGCACCGTCAGCAAGGTCCCCGGCGCCGACCAGCTCTGGCTGACCACCACCAACGCGGACAACAACGGCAACCAGCCGGACGGCTCGGACAAGATCTTCAGGATCACCATCGGCTGAGCCGTCGCAGAGCCGTCGCTGAGCCGATGGTGAGCCGTCGCTGAGCCGCGGCGTCCTGCAGTTCGACACCGCGTCCCGGCCGGGACCGACCGGCCGGGACGCGAAGCGTCCGACGCAGGTCACGGCCGGCAGCACCGGCGGAGTGACTCCGTCCGGGGGATCCCTTCGGACATGACGGCCCTCGCCGCGTCCCGGGGCCCTACTGTCGGAGCCCGGTGACGAGGAGGAGAGCCGGTATGCGCAAGGTGACGTACTCGATGGGCATGTCGCTCGACGGTTACATCGTCGGGCCCGACGGCGGTTTCGACTGGACGGAGCCGGACGAGGAGGTGTTCCGGCTCGCGCTCGACGAGCTCCGCGGGGTGGACGTCCATCTGATGGGGCGCCGGCTGTACGAGACGATGCTGTACTGGGAGACCGCCGAGCAGGACCAGTCGCTCGACGAGGTCGAGCGGGAGTGGACGGCGCTCTGGAACCCGCTCCCGAAGGTGGTGTTCTCCACCACGCTGTCGGAGGTGCAGGGCAACGCCCGGCTGGCCACCGGCACCGTCGCGGAGGAGATCGCCCGGCTGCGGGCCGAGCCGGGGGAGGGGGAGATCGCCATCGGCGGTGCGACCCTCGCCGCCGCGGTGGCCGCGGCGGGCCTGATCGACGAGTACCGCCCCCGGGTCCACCCGGTGCTGCTCGGCGGCGGCATCCCGTACTTCCCGCGGCACGAGCGCCGGGAGGACCTCGAACTCCTGGAGGCCCGCACCCTCACCTCCCGGGTCCTCCACCTCCGCTACCGGGTGGTGCGGTAGGTCACGGGCGCCCCTCGGAGGCCGTGCCCTTCGAGCCGTTCCCCGGTCGTGGTGTGGCCGGTTCGGGCCACTGCCCGCGCGGGGGTGGGCGGCGGACTACGTTCCGGAGCAGGGAGGCCCGCCCGTCCGGGGGCGGGCGGTGGAGCGAGCGGGGAGCACGGCTGATGGCCGATCAGACGGTGGACGACCGGAACCTGTGGCGGTCGGTGTACCGCCGGGAGGGTGGTTGGGGGCCGGACTCGCGGTTCCCCGGCCACCGGAGCGCGGCCGAACCGGTCCTGGCGGCGCTCGACGACGAACTGCTGTGCCTGCACCTCGGCGAACCGTACGGGAAGGGCGAGCACGACGTCCTCGATGTCCGGTGGACCGGGCTCGTCCCGGCCGAGGCCAGGCGGCGGGCGGCGGAGCTGGACGCGCTGAAGGAGCGGGTGGCCGGGCAGGTCGAGCCGGAGGCCGGGATCGCGGCCGCCGAGGCGGCGGTGGCGGAGGCGGTCACCTGGGCCCCGGACGCCGTCGTCGACACCCCGGTCCACTACGAGGGCGGGACCCGCGTCCGGTACGAGAACGCGGTGAGCACCGGCACGCCGGCCGCGGCCGTGCACAACGGCGCCGTCCACGTCCTGCTGACGGTGCGGGACACCGAGGAGCCGGACTCACCGGCGCAGTTCGTGGAGCTCACGTACGGCCGGCCGCAGGGGGCCGGAGCGGACACGGCCCGGGTGTGGCGGGAGGGCCACGCGCTTCCCGTCCCGGGCGCTCCGGGGGCGGCCCTGGTCTCGTTCCGGGGCGAGCTGCACGCCTTCGTCCCGGACCTCGGCGGGGCTGTCCACTGCGTCCGTGACGACGCCTCGGGGCAGTGGCGGCGGGTGGACGGGCCCGTCGATGCGCTGGCGGGAGCGCCGTTCCTGGCCGCCGCCGTGCACGCGGACGGCATCCACGTCCTTGCCGGGGACGGTACCGGCCGCCTTGTGCACGTGGTGTTCGACGGCACGGCCTGGACGGCACCCGTCGAGGTTGCGGACGCGGTCTCCGCGAACGTCGTGCTGGCCTCGTCCGACGGCGCCCTGCACGCCGTCCTCCCCGGCCGGGGCGGACCGCAGCTGCTCCACACCGTGTTCGACGGCGCGGCCTGGACGCCGCCGGTCGCGGTCGGGGGGCACGACTCCCGGCACACCCCGGGGCTGCTCGCCCTCACCGACGGGCCCGAGGGGGACCGGCGGAGCGCGCTGCTGATGGTGCACCGGGGTGTGGAGGACTTCGTGCCGCCCCCGCGCCCGGCCCCGCCCGCCGCGCCGTCGGTGACCGGCACGGACGTCTGGGTCGTCGGCGCCACGGTGGAGGGCTACGGCGGCGGCCGCTGGTCGCGGGCCCGCTCCCACATCGAGGCCGGTGCGGCGGAGTTCGACGACAACGGCCGGGCCACCAGGGGCATCCTGGCCGAGGCGCTCGTCCGGGCCGAGTACTACTGGGGCTTCTGCTACCAGGCCGACACCGCCGCGATCGCGGGCCGCGCCGCCCTCTACGAGGTCACTGCCGCACCGGACGGCGGTGAGCGTCTGGAGCACCGGAGCGACCAGGACCGGCAGTTCGCGGCCACCGCCGGTGCTGTCTCCCGCTCCACCCTGACCTGGACCGAGCTGGACCCCGGGACGTACGAGATCCGCTTCACCGGGCGGCGCACGGGCGGCCACTGGTCCGCCGGCACCGGGGCTTCCGACCTCGGTGACGCGGACCTGGCCGTCTCCACCGTCCGCGTCACCGTCTGACCCGCCGCCGGGGTCCGGGCGGCACCCGCCCGGACCCCCGCGCGCGTCCGGGCCCGGTGCTCAGGTCCGCCCCCGCAGGCCGTTCAGGACGGTGTCCGCGAGGCGTTCCGGCAGGTCCGGCTCGATCGGGCGGTGGCCGAGCAGGGCGCGGGTCTGGACGGGGGAGCAGAGCAGTTCCAGGGCCAGGCCGGTGTCGGTACCGGCGGGGAGTTCCCCGCGTCCGACGGCCCGGTCGACGATGGCGCCGGCGAGCGCGCGGGCGAAGGCGGCCAGGTCGGTGCGGACGTCACCGGTGTCGGGGACGGGGATGCCCTCGGTGCTCCCGGCCAGCATGGCGTCCAGTACGAGTTTCTCCCGAGTGCCCCAACGCCGGTACACCGTCGTCTCAACGCAAGAGTTCCGGCTTTAAGCGCATTGGGAGGCGCCATGTCCTTCACCTGGCCCGTGGACCCGCAGGACCTGTTCGTCGAGCGGCACCCCCGGATGACCCTCGGTCTGCCCGTCGAGGAGGTGGACGCGGTCCGCGCCGCCGTCACCGAGATGTGGCCGGACCGGCCGGGCGGCTGGGTGTACGAGTGGTCCGCCCTCGCTGCCCGCCGCGCCGCGGCGGGCAGCCACCGCCTGGCCGCGCAGGCGTACGGCTGGGCCAAGTTCCCCGCCCTGGCCGACGGTCCGAAGCGCACCGCGCTCGCCCGCCAGGTCGAGCAGTACGTGCTCGCCGCCCCGGACTTCCCGGTGGAGTCCGAGCGCCGCACGCTCACCGTCCCGTACCGCGGCGGCGAGGCTTCGCGTTCGGCATGGACGGCATCGTCGGCAACGCCCTGGGCTTCGACGGGCTGCCGGGCACGGCCGAGCGCGAGGCGGCCTTCGCGGCCTTCGACCTGCGCGCGCTGCTGGACCAGGACGCCAACGGGCCGATGCTGGTGGTCAACGGCGCCGAGGACGTCCATGTGCCGGTGGAGGACACCCTGGTGTTCGAGGGCCGCCGGGACACCGGGGTCGTGCTGATCCCGGACACCGGCCACTGCGCCATCTCGCGCTTCGGCGAGGCGATGGCCGTGATCACCCCGTGGCTGGCGGACACCCTGGCGGGCTGAGCACGGAGGGGCGCGGAGAGGCAGGGAGGGGCACGGAGAGGCCGGGAGGCCGCTACGGCGCCGTGGCGGCCTCCCGGACCGTCGCTACGGCCGGACGCCGCCCATGTAGGGCATGACGCCGATCGCGAGGACCTCGATGTTCTTGCCGGTCCGGGGAGCGTGGATCATCTTGCCGTCGCCGATGTAGACGCCCACGTGGTGCAGGTCGGGGTAGAAGAAGACCAGGTCGCCGGGCTGGAGGTCGCCGCGGGCGATCCTGGTGCCGACCTTCCACTGCTCCTGGGACGTACGGGGGAGGCTGACGTCGGCCGCGCGGTAGGCGGCGCCGGTGAGGCCGGAGCAGTCGAAGCTGCTGGGGCCGGTCTTGCTCCAGCCGTAGGGCTTGCCGAGCTGGGCGTAGGCGAACTGCACGATGGCGGCGGCGCGTCCACCGGCGGCCGGCGGTGCCGGGGTGTTCGCGGCCGGTGCCGGAGTGTTCGCGGCGGGGGCCTGCGGGGCGGCGGTCTGCGGGGCGGCGGCGGCGCCCTTGCCGGCGGTCTCCTTCGCGGTGGCCTTGGCCTTGTCGGCGG
>NZ_JZWY01000664.1:0-506 GCF_000966955.1 Streptomyces sp. NRRL S-495 | reverse complement strand
CCTTGGCCTTGTCGGCGGCCTCCTTCTCGGCGGCCTTGGCGCGCTCGGCGGCAGCGGCCTGCTGGGCGGCGGCCTTGGCCTTGTCGGCGGCCTCCTGGGCGTTGATCTTGGCGCGCTCCTCGGCGCTGAGCTTGTTGAGCAGCGCCTCGGACTGGGCGAGCTTGCTCTGGACCTGGTTCTTCTGGGCGTTGAGCGAGGCGCCGACGGCGTCGAGGTCGGCGAGGGTGGCGGCGGCCTCGGCGCGCTCCTGGTCGAGCTTGCGCTGTTCGTCCTGGGCCCGCTTGAGCAGGTTCGTCCAGGAGCCGGCGACCTGGTCCTGCACCGAGGCGCGGCCCAGGTAGCTGGCCGGGTCGGAGTCGAGCATGAGCTGGATGCCCGGGTCGATCCCGTTGTTGCGGTACTGCTCGGCGCCCACCACACCGAGCTGGGTGCGCAGTTCGTTCATGGCGTCCTGGCCGCGGGCGACCTTCTCCTGGATCCGGTTGGCCTCGCCCTGGAGCTTCTGC
>NZ_JZWY01000663.1:0-359 GCF_000966955.1 Streptomyces sp. NRRL S-495 | reverse complement strand
AGCCGTTGAAGCGCTCGATCGCCTGCTCGGCCTCCTCGTTCAGCCGGTCCACCTGCTCCTTGACGGAGGCGAGGGTGGGAGCGGGCTCGGCGTGGGCCGTGCCCGAGGCGAGCACCGCCCCGCCGGCCACGGCCGTGGTGAGGACCGCCAGGCGGGCCCGGCTCGGGGGGCTGGGCTTGCGACGCTTTCCCATGGCGGTGGGTGCTCCTTCGGGTGGCCTGCATGGACACTGAAGAAACGCTCCGGGGATCTTCGCGGGTTCAGCCCGGGGCACGGTGCGGCCCGAAAGGGCAGGGTGGGGGCAGGCCGGGAACCCTCCCCGCGCCGCCGCGCGGGGAGGGCGTCCCTGAGTGCCGGTC
>NZ_JZWY01000662.1:0-2443 GCF_000966955.1 Streptomyces sp. NRRL S-495 | reverse complement strand
GTCCCGGGACGGCCGTCCGCGCCGACCGGGACCACGACCTGGTCGGCGACGGTCCGCCCGGGCCCGTAGCTGACATGGGAGCCCTGGCGCGGCAGCGTTTCGCCGGAGGGGTGGGCGACCACATAACCCTCCGTGGTGCGGGTGTCGAGGATCCGGGCGATTCCGTACCCCCGAGGAATGGTGTACTGCAGGCTGTTCGGACAGCCGGCATTTCTGTGGACGGCGAACCTTCCCTTTGGCAACGAATTATTTCGAGAACGTTCGTCAGCGATTCAGGGCACGCCGAATACCGGCGGGCGTGCTCGGTTTTCTCTGCGGACCGTTTGTGCCCCCCCGCAGTACGGGTGATGAAGGTCCGCCGGGCGTCGCCGCGGCGGTGGTCGGTGGAGCGGGCTGCCCCGTCGCCCTCCCCGCGCCGCCGCGCGGGGAGGGCGACGAGGTGTCNGGTCAGCCCTCGACGAACCAGCCGGTCAGGTCGGCGATCACCTGGGTGAATCCGGCGGCGTGGTGGTAGACGTCCACGGAGCCGGGGTTGCCGCCCAGCTGGGCGGCGACCCCGTTGGCGACCGTCTGGCCGGCCTTGAAGTCGAGGTTCGACGTGCCGGGGCGGGCGGCGGCCTCGTCGGCGGCGAAGACCGCCAGGTGGCCGTCGGCCTGCGGCTCGGTGACCGTCATGTTCAGCGTGACGGCGGTGGCGTTGTCCGGAACCCCGGCGCGACCGGCCACCGGGAACTCCAGCGTGCTGAAGGCCAGGGCTCCCGCTCCGGGGCGGGTGTCCAGCAGGCGTGCCTGCTCGGTCACCGGGCTGTAGAGGTTGTGGCCCGAGGGGCCGTAGTAGCCGACGATGTCGACCACGAGGTCGGTGGAGCCGGTGTTGAAGAACTCGATCGTTCCGTCCGGGCCGACCGGGACCACCACCTGGTTGGCGACGGTCCGCCCCGGTCCGTAGTTGAGGTGGGAACCTTCGGTGGGCAGCGGGCTGCTGGACGGGTGGGCGACGACGAAGCCCTCGGTCGACGGGTCGGCGGCGGTGACGTTCAGGACCACCGCCCTGGCGTCGGCCGTGCCGAGGTCCCGCCGGGCGACGTCGGCGGTCACGACACTGCCCCGGCCGAGGCGCCCGCCCTCGACCCGGGTGTCGGTGAGGCGGGTCGGGCGGACCGGGTCGTACTTCTGGCCCGGCCGCTGCGGGGTGCTGGGCGCGTAGTAGCCGAGGATGTCGACCACGACGTCGGTGGTGCCCGCGTTGTTGTACACATTGATCTGCGGGCTGGTGTCGGCCCCGCGCGGCGTGACCGCGACCGTGACCATGTTGGAGACGGTCTCGCCGGCCTTGAAGTTCAGCGTGGACGTGGCCGGCGCCCCCGGCCGGTCGCCGTCGCGGCGGACGGTGAGGTAGCCGTCCTCGGTGGTGTTGGTGGCGGTCACGTTGACCACCACGGCGGTGGCGTCCGCCGGGACGACGGGCAGCTCGCGCGGGGGGTGGTTCTTCCAGTTGGAGAGTGGGACGTCGAAGCTCTCCCCGGGCTGCAGCTTGCGGGCTGCCCCGGCCGGGTTCTCCCGGTAGTCCCGGGTGTCGAGCGCCCGGGTGATGCCGAGCGGTACGAAGGCGGCCGGGGCGGTGGCCCTGTCGGTGCCGACGGAGGTGGCGGCCGGGGTGCCGGGGGTCGGGGCCGCGGCCGGGGTGGCCGAGGCGGTGGTGGCGGGCAGGGTCAGGACCAGGGCCGTGAGTGCGGCAACGGCCATGGCGGAGCGGGCACGCATGAGTGGATTCCCCCCAAGGAATGGTGTGTTGCAGGCTATTCCGTCGGCCTGCATTCCTATGGACGGCCGATCCGTCGCATCGGTTGCGAAGGATTCCGGGAATTTTTGACCGGGAATCCGAGAGTTCCGCAAACCCGAAGAACCCGAAGAACCCGGAGAAGCAGGAGAAGCAGGAGAACCCGGAGAAGCAGGAGAACCCGGATAACCCGGGCGAAAACCCTTGGCGGACCGGCGTGCCTTTCCGTGGGCAGAGGCGGCGACGGACCGTCGGGCGACGGTGGCCGCCGTGTCGGGCGGGCGGGCTCGGGGCCGGGGCGGTGGACGCGGTGACGGCCTGCCCCTCGTGCGGACGTCCGGCGCCCTGTTCGGTCGCGAATCCGACCATTTCTGTCCGGGGTGTGACACCGGAGGCGCGGGCGGCGCTGATGGACACGAGGGGGCCCACCGGCCGGTCCGGACGGTCCCGTCGCTCCCACCACCCATGACGAACGGTGATCATGCACGCCACCCGCACCACCCGTACCACCCGCGCCATAGTCACGGCCGCGGCCGCCGGTCTCCTGACCCTCTCCGCGGCGCCCTCGGCGTTCGCCAGCGTCGATATCTACACCGTCCCGGTCCACCAGGGCCTCCCCGTCACCGCGGCAGGCTTCGGCGAGCACGAGGCCAAGTGCGGCTC
>NZ_JZWY01000661.1:0-650 GCF_000966955.1 Streptomyces sp. NRRL S-495 | reverse complement strand
CACGAGGCCAAGTGCGGCTCGATCGGCCCCGGCCAGGACGGCTGGCACTTCGTCCTCCCGGGCAACTCGACGGACTTCGTCAAGCTCACGGTCGCCTTCGACAACGGCACCCCGCAGGTGGTCACCGCCTTCGGTCCGCCCACCACCAAGCACGCCTACGTCGCCTCCGCGCCCGGTGCCAAGCTGACCTCGGCCAGCGCCGAGGTCCGGGGCGGCGAGGTGAAGTGGTTCAACCTGTCGCACACCTGCCCGGCGACGGACACCAAGCCGTCCACGCCGCCGTCCACGCCGCCGGTCACCGCGCCGGTCACGCCTCCGGTCACGCCGCCCGTCACCCCGCCGGTCACGCCGAAGCCGTCGACGCCCGCGCCGTCGGGCTCCACCGCCCCGGCGGGCACCGCCTCGCCGAGCACCACGGTGTCGCCGGGCGCCACCTCGTCGGCGTCGGCGCCGGCCTCCACCAAGCCCGCCACGAGCGGCAGCGCGTCGGCCTCCCCCTCGGCCGTCCCGACCGTCCCGGGCGGTTCGACGGCGGTCGCGGCCGCCGCGGGTTCGTCCTCGCCCTCCGCCTCCGTTGCGGCCGGCTCGGACAGCCTGGCCTCGACCGGTGCGAACATCGGCCTGACCCTGACGGCCGCCCTCGGGCTGCT
>NZ_JZWY01000660.1:0-3236 GCF_000966955.1 Streptomyces sp. NRRL S-495 | reverse complement strand
CCGCCCTCGGGCTGCTCGGTGCGGGCACCTTCCTGGTCGTGCGCCGCCGCAAGGCAGCCCGGCACTGACCTGAGCACCGTCCGCGCCCCGCTCCGGGGCCGATGACGTCGGGGCGGGGCCACCCGGCCCCGCCCCGACGCCGTCCCGCTCCTCCGTCGTGCTCAGGCCGCCGTACGGGCGCCCGCCCCGTTCCGCCGCCGTGCTCAGGCCGCCGCTCCCGGGGCGGCCGGCTGTTCGGCGTCGCCGAGGCGGGCCAGGGTGAGGGCGCCGAGGACGGCGGCGAGGAAGCCGGCGACGGCCAGCGGGGCGAGGTCGTGCCGGGTGTGGTCGCCGAGGAGGAGGACACCGATGACGGCCGGGCCCAGGGTCTCGCCGAGGACCATGGCGGCGGTCGCGGCCGTGACCGACCCGGTCTGCATGGCCCAGGTGAGGGCGGCGAAACCGCCGAGGCCGGCCAGGGCGATCGCGTAGGCGGAGGGTTCGGTGAGCAGGTCCGGCAGCCGGGGGTCGGGCAGGACCCGGACGGCGACGCCGACCACGCCGAACTGGAGACCGGCCACCAGACCCAGCAGCGGCGCCCGCCGGTGGTCGGTGAAGCGGACCACGGCCCAGCCCGCGCCGATCAGCAGCAGCGAGGCGAGCAGCACGCCGAGCCGCAGCGCCGTGCCGCCCCGGCCGGGGCCGTCCCGCCCGGCGCTCACCGCGAGCACGCACAGCCCCGCGCAGACCGCCACCACCCCGGCCCACTCGCTGCGCCGCAGCCGCACGTTCAGCACCCGGGCGGCGCCGACGGCGGTCACGGCGAGGGCGGAGGCCAGCACCGCCTCGACCTCGTACAGCGGGAGCCGGTCCAGGGCGAGGAGTTCGGCGCCGAAGCCGAGCATGTCCATCCCGACGCCGACCAGGAACGGCCACTGCCGGAACGCCCCGGCGAGCGCCGCCGCCCCGCCGGGCGGCAGCCCGGCCGAGGCGCGACGGGCCCCGACCGCCTGGAGCACGGTGGCGGAGCCGGTGAGCAGGGCGGCGGCCAGGGCCGCGAGCAGGCCGAAGGACATGCGCCGACGGTACGGTCGGTCGCCGTCCCCGCTCCGCTCCGGCACGCCGGGAGGAGGGCCTACGATTCCGGTGGCCGGTACGTCTCCGTGCGGAGCCGTACCGTGTCCGTCCGTCATCACCGTCATCACCGTCATGCTGTTGTGCTGAAAGGGGCCCCAGAGTGGCCAGTAGTGTCGAGACGCTGGAATTCCAGGCCGAGACCCGGCAGTTGCTCCGGCTGGTGATCCACTCGATCTACTCGAACAAGGACATCTTCCTGCGCGAGCTGATCTCCAACGCCTCCGACGCGTTGGACAAGCTGCGGCTGGAATCGCTGGCCGGCTCCACCGTCGGGGCCGACACCTCGGACCTGCACATCGCCCTGGAGGTCGACCGCGAGGCCCGTACGCTGACCGTCCGTGACAACGGGATCGGCATGAGCCGGGACGACCTGGTCGACCTGATCGGCACCATCGCCAAGTCCGGGACCGCCGGGCTGCTGGAGAAGATCAAGGAGTCCCAGGACGCCGCCGCCGCGCAGAGCCTGATCGGACAGTTCGGCGTCGGCTTCTACTCGGCGTTCATGGTCGCCGACAAGGTCACCCTGCGCACCCGGCGGGCCGGTACCGACGCCGGTACCCAGTGGGAGTCCGACGGCGAGGGCACCTACGAGCTCCAGGCCGTCGACGGCCTTCCGGTGGGCACCTCGGTCACGCTGCACCTCAAGCCGGTGGACGGCGAGGACGGCCTGGCCGACTACCTGGCCGGGTGGAAGATCCGCCAGATCGTCAAGCAGTACTCGGACTTCATCCGCTGGCCGATCCGGATGGCCGCCGAGGGCACCGCGAGCACCGGGAGCACCGGGAGCACCGAGAACACCGGGACCGACGAGGACGCCGCCGCCGAGCCCGCCGTCGAGACGCTCAACTCGATGAAGGCGCTCTGGGCCCGGCCGCGCAGCGAGGTGACCGAGGCCGAGTACACCGAGTTCTACCAGCAGATCAGCCACGACTGGCTCGCCCCCGCCGAGACCATCCACATGCGCGCCGAGGGCACCTTCGAGTACGAGGCGCTGCTCTTCGTCCCCGCGCAGGCGCCGTTCGACCTGTTCTCGCGCGAGACCAAGCGCGGCGTGCAGCTGTACGTCAAGCGGGTGTTCATCATGGACGACTGCGAAGCGCTGATGCCGAACTACCTGCGCTTCGTCAAGGGCGTGGTGGACGCCCACGACCTGTCGCTGAACATCTCGCGGGAGATCCTGCAGCACGACCGCCAGATCCAGGCCGTGCGGCGGCGCCTGGTCAAGAAGGTCCTCGGCGCGCTCAAGAGCGTGCAGGCCAACGACGCCGAGCGCTACGCCAAGCTGTGGGACCAGTTCGGCCGGGCGCTGAAGGAGGGCCTCGTCGAGGACCCCGACAACTCCCAGGCCCTGCTGGAGCTGCTGTCGCTCCCCTCCACCCACGACACCGAGCGGCCCACCACCCTGCGCGAGTACGTGGAGCGGATGAAGGAGGGCCAGGACGCGATCTACTACCTGACCGGCGAGACCCGGGCCACGGTGGAGAACTCCCCGCACATGGAGGCGTTCACCGCCAAGGGCTACGAGGTGCTGGTCCTCAGCGACCCGATCGACGAGATCTGGGCCGACCGGATCCCCGCCTTCGACGGCCACCGCTTCCAGTCCATCGCCAAGGGCCAGGTCGACCTGGACGAGGCGGCCGGCGAGGACCAGGAGGCCGAGGCCGAGCGGACCCGGCGCGAGCAGGACTTCGCCGAGCTGCTGCCCTGGCTGACCTCGGCGCTGTCCGAGCAGGTGAAGCAGGTCCGGCTGTCCTCGCGGCTGACCACCTCCGCGGCCTGCATCGTCGGTGACGCCGACGACATCTCCCCGACCCTGGAGAAGATGTTCCGGGCGACCGGGCAGGAGATGCCCCCGGTCCGGCGCACCCTGGAGCTCAACCCCGGCCACCCGCTGATCACCGCCCTGCGCACCTCGCACGCGGCCGACCCGGGGAACCCGGCGCTGACCGAGATCGCCGAGCTGGTGTACGGCGGCGCACTGCTCGCCGAGGGCGGGGACCTGCCCGACCCGGCCCGCTTCACCCGGCTGCTCACCACCCACCTGACGCGGGGTCTGTAGGGCGCGCGGGTGCGGCCCGCCGCCCCCCGGCGGCGGCCCGCACCCCGGCCTCCCGGCGCCT
>NZ_JZWY01000089.1:0-12878 GCF_000966955.1 Streptomyces sp. NRRL S-495 | reverse complement strand
GAGATGTGTATAAGAGACAGTGTACATCCCGGGCCTGGGCTGTCTCAAGGGCTGCCTGATGGTGCTGCTGGTGCTCGCGGTGGCCGCGGTGGCGCTGTGGAACTTCACCCCGCTCCCCGAGTACTGGGCCAATGTCCAGGACTGGTTCACCAGCGCGAAGGACTGGGTGACCGACGTCTTCGACTCGAACAGATGACGGTGCCGCGGTGACGGCGGGGCGGCATCGGGGCCCGGTACCGGCTCCGGTCGGTGGAATTGACGTTTTGTCGACACTTCCCGGGAATTCTTGCCTTTTCCCGCCTGCCGAGCGGCCTCGGGCGGCCCGCGAAGGGTGTCCGGGCGCGTAGGTTGGTCGCTGTTGTCCCGCCCCACCGAGTGCACCGGACCCGCCCGGGGCGCTCCCGCCGCCCACGGAGCAGCATTGGCACGCAAGATCGGCAGCCGCTACACCGTCCACCAGGTGATCGGCCGGGGCTCGGCCGGGACGGTCTGGCTCGGCGAGGGCCCGGACGGTCCGGTCGCGGTCAAGCTGCTCCGCGAGGACCTGGCCGCCGACCAGGTACTGGTCGGGCGCTTCGTCCAGGAACGCGCCGCGCTGACCAGCCTCGACCACCCCCGGGTGGTCGGCGTGCGCGACATGGTGGTGGACGGCAGCGACCTCGCCCTGGTGATGGAACTCGTCCAGGGCACCGACCTGCGCTCCCGGCTGGAGCGCGACGGCGCACTGCCCCCGCAGGCCGCCGCCTCGATCATCGCGGACGTCGCCGACGGCCTGGCCGCCGCCCACGCGGCCGGAATCGTGCACCGCGACGTCAAGCCGGAGAACGTCCTGCTCGACCTGGCCGCCGCCCCGGGGCCCGGCGGCTCCCCGCGGGCCAAGCTGACCGACTTCGGGGTGGCCCGGCTGGTCGACGCCCCCCGCCGCACCCGGGCGACCAGGATCATCGGCACCCCCGACTACCTCGCCCCCGAGATCATCGAGGGCCTGGAGCCGCGCGCCGCCGTCGACATCTACGCCCTCGCCACCGTGCTCTACGAACTGCTGGCCGGCTTCACCCCGTTCGGCGGCGGCCACACCGGGGCGGTGCTGCGCCGGCACGTCACCGAGCAGGTGCCGCCGATCCCCGGCCTGCCCGACGGCCTGTGGCGGATCATCGCCGAGTGCCTGGCCAAGGCCCCGGCCTCGCGGCTGCGCGCCGCCGAGCTGGCGGCCCGGCTGCGCGAGCAGCTGCCCGCCCTGGCCGGACTGCCGGTGCTGGCCGTCCCGCAGCAGGGCCGGGCGCCGGTGGAGGAGCAGCTGACCCCGGGCGAGGCGGTGTACGCCGAGGTGGACGCCGCCCCCGGCACCCACAAGCGCCGCCGCGGCCCGGCCGTCCCGCTGGTGCCGGGCGCCGCCCCGGACTCCACCCGGGACACCCACACCAGCCTGCGCCGCCCCTCCGCGCACGAGCTGGCCTCCTACGCGGCGGAGTCGCGGGCCCAGCGGACCGCCCCGGGCACGGCCCACCGCCGCGACCGCCAGGCGCTGCTGCGCCGCCGCCGGATGCTGGCCGTGCTGCTGGCCACGATCCTGCTGCTGGCCGGGGCGGCGGCGGCCTGGACCGCCTTCGCCGCGACCGCCCCGGACGCCGGTCCCGGCCCGCGCCCGGCCACCTCCGCGACGGCTCCGCGGGCTCCCTGACCGGCGCCGTCCGCGGCCCGGGCGGCCGCCCCGACGGCGCACTCCGGGCCTCGGAGGCCCCCGGGGTCGTCATGTGCACCCCGGGAACCATTACTCTGGGGGCGTGGCAGCCGTCGATCCTTCCGAAGAGCTCAAGAACCTCGATACGACCATGGGGTCGATCGAGGCCGTCCTCGACCTGGACAAGATCCGGGCCGACATCGCGGTCCTGGAGGAGGAGGCAGCGGCCCCCACCCTGTGGGACGACGTCGCGAACGCACAGAAGGTGACCAGCAGGCTCTCCTTCCTCCAGGGCGAACTGCGCCGGGTCGAGAGCCTCCGCAGCCGCATCGACGACCTGGGCGTCCTGTTCGAGCTGGCCGAGGCCGAGAACGACGCGGACACCCGCGCCGAGGCCGAGGTCGAGCTGACATCCGTCGCCAAGGCGGTCGAGGAGCTGGAGGTCCGCACCCTCCTGTCGGGCGAGTACGACGCCCGCGAGGCGCTGATCAACATCCGCGCCGAGGCCGGTGGCGTGGACGCCGCCGACTTCGCCGAGCAGCTGATGCGCATGTACCTGCGCTGGGCCGAGCGGCACGGGTACCCGACCGAGGTCTACGACACCTCGTACGCGGAGGAGGCCGGCATCAAGTCCGCGACCTTCACTGTGAAGGCCCCCTACGCCTACGGCACCCTCTCGGTCGAGCAGGGCACCCACCGCCTGGTCCGCATCTCGCCCTTCGACAACCAGGGCCGCCGGCAGACCTCGTTCGCCGGCGTCGAGGTGCTCCCGGTCGTCGAGCAGTCCGACCACGTCGACATCGACGAGTCGGAGCTGCGCATCGACGTCTACCGCGCCTCCGGCCCCGGCGGCCAGGGCGTCAACACCACCGACTCGGCGGTGCGCATCACGCACATCCCGACCGGCGTGGTGGTCTCCTGCCAGAACGAGCGCTCGCAGATCCAGAACAAGGCGTCCGCGATGAACGTCCTCCAGGCCAAGCTGCTGGAGCGGCGCCGCCAGGAGGAGCGGGCCGCGATGGACGCGCTCAAGGACAGCGGCAGCTCGTGGGGCAACCAGATGCGCTCCTACGTGCTGCACCCGTACCAGATGGTCAAGGACGTCCGGACCGCGTTCGAGGCCGGCAACCCGCAGGCCGTGCTGGACGGCGACATCGACGGCTTCATCGAGGCCGGCATCCGCTGGCGCAAGCAGCGCGAGGCCGCCGCGCAGTAGTCGATACGGGAAAGGCCCCGACCGGAACTCCGGTCGGGGCCTTTCCCGTATGTACGGGTACCGCTGTGCAGGTGTCCGGGTACCGCCGGTACCTTCCTCAGGCCAGTGCCTGCCGCGCGAGCAGCACCACCGCGAGCAGCCCGGCCAGGACGGCCAGCAGCATCGCGGGGGAGAGCGCGGCGAACGGACCCTGCTGCTCCTGCAGCCTGGCCCGGGTGGCCCGGCAGGCGGGGCAGCGGCCCTCGCTGACGCGGCCGTTGCAGTTGGCGCACACCAGATGGTCGCAGGTCATGCGATCTCCTCCTCGCTGCTACTGCCAACGCACCGGAGCGGGCCTTGGTTCCTTGTTGTGCCCTGTGCGGCGGAGCGGTCGGGCCCGACCGCAACCTCCACTCTGCCAGGTTCCGGCGATTCCGGCCCCCGGGCTGTGAGATGGCTCCCAATTTTCAGGGCATAACCGGGCATTCTCCCCCAGTTTTCTGCCGCTGTCACGCCCTGAACCTGCGGGCCGGGCGGGCCTTCGCGTATGGTCCCAAGCCGGGAGCGGCCGTTCCGCTCCCCTCGCCCGCCCCGGGCCGGGCATGCCGGGGGGCGGACCGACCGAGGACTGGCGCCGCCTAGGATGGCCTCCGTGATGCAGCCGTGATCAGATTCGACAACGTCTCCAAGACCTATCCCAAGCAGAACCGTCCCGCCCTGGACAACGTCTCGCTGGAGATCGAGAAGGGTGAGTTCGTCTTCCTGGTCGGCTCGTCCGGCTCGGGGAAGTCCACCTTCCTGCGGCTGTGCCTGCGCGAGGAGCGGCCCAGCACCGGCGAGGTGCACGTCCTGGGCAAGGACCTGGGCAAGCTGTCCAACTGGAAGGTGCCGCACATGCGCCGCCAGCTGGGCACCGTCTTCCAGGACTTCCGGCTGCTGCCGAACAAGACCGTCGCGCAGAACGTCGCGTTCGCGCTGGAGGTCATCGGGAAGCCGAAGAGCGCCATCGGCAAGGTGGTGCCCGAGGTGCTCGACCTGGTCGGCCTCGGCGGCAAGGAGGACCGGATGCCCGGCGAGCTGTCCGGTGGTGAGCAGCAGCGCGTCGCGATCGCCCGGGCGTTCGTCAACCGCCCGATGCTGCTGATCGCGGACGAGCCCACCGGCAACCTCGACCCGCAGAACTCGGTCGGCATCATGAAGCTGCTCGACCGCATCAACCGCACCGGCACCACGGTGCTGATGGCCACCCACGACCAGGCCATCGTCGACCAGATGCGCAAGCGCGTCATCGAGCTCGACAAGGGGCTGCTGGTCCGCGACCAGGCCCGCGGCGTCTACGGGTACCAGCACTGACCGCTCGGCGCTGAACCCGTGGGCCGTCCGCCCGCCTCCTCCGACCAGCAGTACCGACCCTGGAGTTGTTGAACGCATGCGCGCCCAGTTCGTCCTGTCGGAGATCGGTGTGGGTCTCCGCCGCAACCTGACGATGACCATCGCGGTCGTCGTCAGTGTCGCGCTTTCCCTCGCCCTCGCCGGTGCCTCCCTCCTGGTCCGCGACCAGGTCAACTCCATGAAGGGGTACTGGTACGACAAGGTCGAGGTGAGCATCTACTTCTGCACCAAGGCCGACGCCCGGAACTCGCCCCAGTGCGACAAGGGCGCGGCCACGGACCAGCAGATCGCCGACATCAAGACCCAGCTGGACAAGATGGACTCGGTGGTCCAGACCTCGACCTTCGAGAACTCCACCGAGGCGTACAAGCACTGGAAGGAGATGAACCCGGACAACCCGCTCATCTCCGTCCTCGGCCCGGACGCCATCCCGCAGTCCTGGCGGGTCAAGCTGAAGGACCCGACCAAGTACGACGTCATCCAGAGCGCCTTCGCCGGCAAGCCGGGCGTCAAGTCGGTCGAGGACCAGCGGAAGATCCTGGAGAACCTCTTCGGCCTGCTGAACGGCCTCCAGACGGCGGCCTTCGTGATCATGGTGCTGATGCTCTTCGTCGCCCTGCTGCTGATCGTCAACACCGTCCGGGTGTCGGCGTTCAGCAGGCGGCGCGAAACCGGCATCATGCGCCTGGTCGGCGCCTCCAACTTCTATGTGCAGATGCCGTTCATCGCGGAGGCCGCGTTCTCCGCGCTGCTCGGCGCGGTGATGGCCTCCGGCCTGCTGCTCGGCGGGCACTTCTTCGTCCAGAACTGGCTGGCCGAGCGGGTGCAGTTCATCCACTTCATCGGCCTCTCCTCGGTGCTCGCGGTGATCCCGCTGCTGGTCGTGGTGGGTATGGGCATGGCCGGCATCGCGGCCTTCTTCACCCTCCGCAAGTACCTGAAGGTCTGACCGGACCGCGCTCCGGACGACCGGGCGGCCCCGGACGGCACTGCGCCGTCCGGGGCCGCCCGCGTTCCGCCGCCGTCCGTTCCGCCCCTCCCGGTTCCGGCCTGCGCCTAGACTCCGGTGCCATGCCCGTCTCTCCCCGTGCGACCCGTCAGGCGGCCACCCTCGGCCTGGTGTTCGGCGTGGTCCTGCTGGCCGGGGCCGCCACCGGCGCCTGGGGCGAGCAGGACGCGGCGGCCCGCCCGCCGTCGGTGGACACCGCCCAGGCCGTCGCCGCGCCCCTCGGGGCCGGCCAGGACCCGGCCGGCGCGAACCTCTCCGAGCAGCAGGCCGAGCATCTGATCGGCGCCACCGGGGACCGCTGGGGCGCGTACTACAGCGCCCAGGAGTACGCCGAGTTCAGCCAGGGCCTGGACGGCCGCTACCTGGGCGTGGGCCTGTCGGTCGGCCGGGGCGAGGACGGCGTCACCGCCGTCTCCCAGGTGCTGCCCGCCGGTCCGGCGGCCGCCGCCGGGATCGCGGTCGGCGACCGGCTGCTGCGGATCGGCGAGGACGAGGCCGACCGGCTGCCGGTCACCGAGGTGGTCGCCCGGCTGCGCGGACGCGAGGGCGCCGAGCGGCAGGCGGGCTCGGAGGTGGTGCTGGAGCTGCGGCGGGGCGAGGACGGGGTCCGCGAGGTCCGGCTGCGCCGGGCGCTGCTGGACAGCCAGCAGGTGACCGTCGAGCACCTGGCCGGAGGCGTGGTGCGGATCGCCGTCCGGGCCTTCACCTCCGGCGTGGCCGAGCAGGTGCGCGCCGCCGTGCGCGGCGCGCGCGCCGGGGTGGTGCTCGATCTGCGCGGCAACTCCGGCGGACTTGTGGAGGAGGCCGTCGGCACCGCCGGGGTCTTCCTGGACGGCGGCCCGGTCGGCTCCTACCAGGACCGCGGCGGCACCCGCGAGCTCACCGCCCCGCCCGGCGGCGACCAGCGCACCCCGCTGGTGGTGCTGGTGGACGGCGGCACCATGAGCGCCGCCGAACTGCTCACCGGCGCCCTCCAGGACCGCGGCCGGGCCGTGGTGGCCGGCACCAGGACCTTCGGCAAGGGCACCGTGCAGCAGCCCAGCCGGCTCGCCGACGGCGCCGTGCTGGAACTCACCGTCGGCCGCTACTACACCCCGGCCGGACGCTCCCCGGAGGGCGCCGGGCTGGCCCCGGACGTCCCGGCGGACGCCGCGGAGGACGCGGACGCGCTCGCCCTGCGAGTGCTCGCCGGTCTCGGCAGCCGTACGTAAAGGGGCTGCTGGAAGAGGGCCGGAGGTGCGAGAATGACGGCGCTATGGCAAAGGAAACCGGACACAAGCTGATCGCGCAGAACAAGAAGGCGCGACACGAGTACACCATCCTCGACACCTACGAGTGCGGCCTCGTGCTCACCGGGACCGAGGTGAAGTCACTGCGCGAAGGGCGGGCGAACCTGGTCGACGGCTACGCCTACATCCAGAACCACGAGGCGTGGATCGACAACGTCTTCATCCCCGAGTACACCCAGGGGACGTGGACCAACCACGCGGCCCGGCGCAAGCGCAAGCTGCTGCTGCACCGGATGGAGATCCAGAAGATCGAGACGAAGGTCCGCGACGCCGGCCACACCCTCGTCCCGCTCTCGCTGTACTTCAAGGACGGCCGGGTGAAGCTCGAACTGGCCCTCGCGGTCGGCAAGAAGCTCTACGACAAGCGGCAGACCCTGCGCGAGAAGCAGGACACCCGCGAGACGGCGCGCGCCGTGGCGGCCGCCCGGCGGCGCCAGAGTTAATCGGCTGGACCCCCGCTGGTCGCCTCGCGTAGGATGGCGCCAGCAACAAGGACGGTCACCGTCCGCGCTGTTTCTCAAAAAAACATGGGGATGATCGGTTTCGACAGGGGATGTTGAAACAGGGGAAGCGAGCCGAGGAACGCGGCAATGATCTCGTTAACCACGTGTCGCAAAAAAATAATCGCCAACTCTAAGCGCGATTCCCAGCAGTTCGCTCTCGCTGCCTAATTAAGCACCGATAGCGCTTGGGTGTCAGACCGGGGAGTTCCCGACCCGGACCCTGGCATAATCTAGGGAACTCAACCGTCCACCCGGGCTGCGGGGGTGGAGGGGAAATCAAACAGCAGCTGGGCCTGTTGGCGGCTTGTCCGCGTGACTGCCAGGGCCGAGAAAAGCACAGCGGACTGCGCTCGGAGAAGCCCTGAATTAACTCCACTGGACCCGGGTTCGATTCCCGGCATCTCCACCACCCCATGTTCACAGTGAAGGCCGTCCACCGCGTTGCGGAGGGCGGCCTTCACGTTTCCCCCGGCCTGGGCGTAGGATCGTCCGTCCGCTCGTTTCCCGGAGCGGGATTCCGCCGCAACCACCGAGGCCATGCAGAGCAACACGGACACCACTGCCACCGACCACGAGACCGTGCGCGCGCGCGAGATCGCCGGTGAGCAACGCCACCTCGACACCGTCTACCACCGTCTGGAGGAGAAGCTCGCCGAGGCCGAGTACATCCTCGAGGACGCCGCCAAGCGGGTGCACGTCGGTACTCCGGGCGCGCTCGCCGAGCGCGATGCCCAGGTCTACCGGGCCGGCGCGCATCTCCAGCGGCTCAACAACGAGTTCGAGGACTTCCTGTTCGGCCGGGTCGACCTCCAGCAGGCCGATGCCCCGGAGGAGCACGGCATCCCCTCGAACACCCCGCTCGACCCCGCCGACCCGGCCGTCGCCGAGAGCCTGCACATCGGCCGGCTCGGCGTGCTGGACGCCGAGTTCGGCCCGCTGGTGATCGACTGGCGGGCGCCGGCCGCCGCGCCGTTCTACCGGTCCACCCCGCTGGAGCCCGGCCGGGTCCTCCGGCGCCGGGTGATCCGCTCCAAGGGCCGCAAGGTGATCGGGGTCGAGGACGACCTGCTCCGCCCCGACCTCACCCCGACCCTGGACGGCGAGGAACTGCCGGTGGTCGGCGACGGCGCGCTGATGGCCTCGCTCGGACGCGCCCGCAGCCACTCGATGCGCGACATCGTCTCCTCCATCCAGAAGGAGCAGGACGAGGTCATCCGCGCCGCCGCGGCCGGGGCCACCCTGGTCACCGGCGGCCCCGGCACCGGCAAGACCGCCGTCGCGCTGCACCGCGCGGCCTTCCTGCTCTACCAGGACCGCCGCCGGTACGCCGGGGGCATCCTGGTGGTCTCGCCGACCCCGCTGCTGGTCTCCTACACCGAGGGCGTGCTGCCCTCGCTCGGCGAGGAGGGCCAGGTCGCCATCCGCGCGGTCGGCTCGCTGGTCGACGGCATCGAGGCCGGCACCTACGACACCCCGCGGGCGGCCCGGATCAAGGGCTCGGCCCGGATGGTCCAGCTGCTGCGCCGGGCCGCCCGGGCGACCCTGGAGCTGCGCGCCCCGCAGGAGCTCAAGGTGGTCGCCCGCGGCGAGGTGCTGCGGCTGGACGCGGGCCGGCTCAGGACCGTGCGCGGCAATGTCGTCGGCTCCGGCGGCACCCCGCTCAACCTGCTCCGCCCGCGGGCCCGCCGGCTGCTGCTGGACGCGCTCTGGCAGGAGGCCGTCCGCGACCTGCCCAGGCCGGCCGACCACTACGCCCGGGAGCGACGCCAGGAGGAGAAGGAGGCCTTCGACGAGTACGTCTCGGACGAGGCGCCGTTCCTGGCCTTCCTGGACGCCTGGTGGCCCGCGGTCACCCCGCGCCGGGTGCTCGGGACCCTGAAGCAGTCCCGGCACACCAACCGGATCGCCCGCGGCGCGATCACGCCGGAGGAGTCGAAGGTGCTGGCCGCCTCCTGGCGGCACCTGTCCGAGCACGGCGAGGGCGAGCTGTCGGCGCACGACGTGGCGCTGGTGGACGAGCTCCAGCTGCTGCTCGGCGAGCCGGCCAGGCCGAAGTTCCGCGAGGTCGACGCGGCGGACCTGCTGACCGGCCTGGACGAGGTCACCACCTTCGCCGACCGGAACGCCCGGCAGCGGGAGGTGCCGGCCGAGCGCACCGAGTACGCCCATGTGATCGTGGACGAGTCGCAGGACCTCACCCCGATGCAGTGGCGGATGATCGGCCGCCGGGCCCGGACGGCCACCTGGACCATCGTCGGCGACCCGGCGCAGTCCTCCTGGCCGTTCCCGCAGGAGGCCCAGGCCGCGCTGGACGAGGTGCTGTCCGGCAAGCCGCGCCGCCGCTACACGCTGACCGTGAACTACCGGAACCCGGCCGAGATCGCCGAGGTGGCGGCCAAGGTGCTGGCGCTGGCCGCGCCGGGCACCCCGTCGCCGAGCGCGGTGCGGCACGTGGGCGTCGAGCCGAGGTTCGCGGCCGTCACCGACCCCTCGCCGGAGGTCTTCGGCGCGGCCGCCCGGGCCGAACTGGAGCTGCTGCTGGGCGAGGTGGACGGCACGGTGGCCCTGGTGGTGCCGATGGACCGGCGGGCCGAGGCGGCCCGCTGGACCGAGGGGCTGGGCGAGCGGGTGGTGACCCTGGGCAGCCTGGAGGCCAAGGGCCTGGAGTACGACGCGACCGTGGTGGCCGACCCGACCGGGATCGCCGGCGAGTCGGAGGCGGGCCTGCGGGTGCTGTACGTGGCGCTCACCCGGGCGACCCAGCGGCTGACCGTGCTGTCCGGGCCGGACGACCTGCCCGACGCGGCCGGGACGCCCGCGCTGCTGCGCGGCTGAGCGCGCCGCCGTCCGCCCGAGCGGGCGTCTGACGGAGTGTGACGGCCGGCCCGCCCGGACCGGCCGTCACCGGGCCGCCGGACCGCTGCGCGGCGTCGGCGGCGAAGCACCGCGGCGGAGCACGACGAAGGCCCCTCACCCGGTGGGTGAGGGGCCTTCAGAAGCTACGACACCGACCCGCCATGCTCGCCTCGCGGCAAGTGGTCCCTCGAAGGGACGAAGGTTGGGCCCGGGGGCTTGGATCGAGCCGGTGTCCCGTCCAATGTAACGCATCGGGCGCCGGAGGCAAGAAGTTGTCGGGTCCGCACACTCAATGAACGTTATTTCTGACTACGCCCTGGTAGGTGCGACGATCGAGGTCTAGCATGCGCAGGCGAGGGACTTCAACAAACTGTTGAACTCGCGGACGGACGGACGGAAGAAGGAACGTCGATGGCGACGGTGCCCAGTGTCTCCAACTCGATCACGGTGCGGCTGGAGGTCCCGGCCACGGGCAACGCCGTCAGCGCGATCACCACGGCGGTGGAGTCCTCCGGCGGCTCGGTGACCGGCCTCGACGTCACGGCCTCCGGCCTGGAGGCGCTCCGGATCGACGTGACTGTGGCCGCCACCTCGGTGGCGCACGGCGAGGAGATCGTCGAGAAGCTCCGGACCATCGACGGCGTCACGATCGGCAAGGTCTCGGACCGAACCTTCCTGATGCACCTCGGCGGCAAGATCGAGATGTCCTCGAAGCTGCCGATCCGCAACCGTGACGACCTCTCGATGATCTACACCCCGGGTGTCGCCCGGGTCTGCATGGCGATCGCCGAGAACCCCGAGGACGCCCGCCGCCTCACCATCAAGCGCAACAGCGTCGCCGTGGTCACCGACGGCTCCGCGGTGCTGGGCCTGGGGAACATCGGTCCGGCCGCCGCGCTGCCGGTCATGGAGGGCAAGGCGGCCCTGTTCAAGCGCTTCGCCGGGATCGACGCCTGGCCGATCTGCCTGGACACCCAGGACACCGACGAGATCGTGGCCATCGTCAAGGCGATCGCCCCGGGCTTCGCCGGCATCAACCTGGAGGACATCTCCGCGCCGCGCTGCTTCGAGATCGAGGCCCGGCTGCGCGAGGCCCTGGACATCCCGGTCTTCCACGACGACCAGCACGGCACCGCGATCGTGGTGCTGGCGNGCCCTGGACATCCCGGTCTTCCACGACGACCAGCACGGCACCGCGATCGTGGTGCTGGCGGCGCTGATGAACGCGCTCAAGGTGGTCGGCAAGGAGATCTCCGAGATCCGGGTGGTGATGTCGGGTGCCGGCGCCGCCGGCACCGCGATCCTCAAGCTGCTGATGGCGGCGGGCGTCGAGCACGCCACCGTGGCGGACGTGCGGGGCGTGGTCCACCAGGGCCGCGACGACCTCAACGACAACCTGCGCTGGATCGCCGATCACACCAACCGCTCGGGCCGCACCGGCAGCCTCAAGGAGGCCGTGGCGGGCGCCGACGTCTTCATCGGCGTCTCGGCCCCGAACCTGCTGGACGGCGAGGACCTGGCCACCATGGCCGGGGACGCGATCGTCTTCGCGCTGGCCAACCCGGACCCGGAGGTCGACCCGGCGGTGGCCCGGCAGACCGCCGCGGTGGTCGCCACCGGCCGCAGCGACTTCCCGAACCAGATCAACAACGTGCTGGTCTTCCCGGGCGTCTTCCGCGGCCTGCTGGACGCCCAGAGCCGCACCGTCAACACCGAGATGATGATCGCCGCCGCCCGGGCGCTGGCCGCCACCGTCGGCGACGACGAGCGCAACCCGAACTACATCATCCCCAGCGTGTTCCACAAGGACGTGGCCAAGACCGTGGCCGCCGCCGTTCGGGAAGCCGCCCTGGCCGCCGCCTCGGAGGCGCCCGCGCCGTCCCGTCCGACCCCGGGCATCGTCGGCACGCTCGACACCGCGTCCTTCCCCGCTGTGCGGCTCTGACCTCGGAATCCGTCGACGGGCCCCTGCGCCGGGCCCGGCATCCGGCTTCCGCGGCGCTGCCCGCGCGGTGACGTGGATCGATCAAATGACCGATTAACGGTCGTACCCGCCCATTCCCGCCCCGAACCCTTGCGACACAAGGGCGAGGGGCGTGTTTGGGCTTGTCGGACCTAGGGCGTACGGTAGCCCTGCACGGGGCAGGCGTGTCCGACAAGTACGGAACGTCCCCCTGGTCTTCCGGCGCGTCGTCCCGACCGCCGCCCGCGCCCGGTCCGCCGGAGCCGACGGAGCGTCACACCTCCGGCGGGCGGGCGCTGTTCGGGTCGTTCCGCCGGGGCCCGATTGGCTTTCTCGGGGCCGGTCGGGGCAGGATTCGTATCCGGGCAGGCAGGCGGGCCTTCGAAGGCACGGCGCGCGGCACTGGGTGCGGACCCGGCCCGCGACCACGCATTGCCTGCATGAGCACAGTGTGCGGACCCGCGGCCCATCGGGGTGCCTCCCGTTGGGAGTACCGACGGGCCCCGGCACACCGCAAGCGAACAGACCACAGGAGTACACATGAACCGCAGTGAGCTGGTGGCCGCGCTGTCCGAGCGCGCCGAGGTGACCCGCAAGGACGCCGACGCCGTTCTGGCCGCCTTCGCCGAGATCGTCGGCGAGGTCGTCGCCAAGGGCGACGAGAAGGTCACCATCCCCGGTTTCCTGACCTTCGAGCGCACCCACCGCGCGGCCCGCACCGCCCGCAACCCGCAGACCGGCGAGCCGATCCAGATCCCCGAGGGCTACAGCGCCAAGGTGAGCGCCGGCTCCAAGCTGAAGGAAGCCGCCAAGGGCGTCTGAACGACCCCTTGAACGCCCGGGAGGCCGGGTCCCCCTCGTGGGGACCCGGCCTCCTGCCGTTGTCCGGGGGCCCCGGCGGCCCCGGAGGGCCGCCGGACGCACCGGTCAGGCGTCGACGAGCTCGCTGCTCGGCTCGCCGGCGGCCACCGCGGGCAGCTCGCCCGGCAG
>NZ_JZWY01000088.1:0-6109 GCF_000966955.1 Streptomyces sp. NRRL S-495 | reverse complement strand
AGCTCGCCCGGCAGCTCGACGTGGGCGCCGAGGTCGCGCAGCTTGTCCATGAAGTTCTCGTAGCCGCGGTTGATCAGGTCGATGCCGTGCACGGTCGAGGTGCCCTCGGCCGCCAGCGCCGCGATCAGGTACGAGAAGCCGCCGCGCAGGTCCGGGATGACCAGCTCGGAGCCGATCAGCTTGGACGGGCCGGAGACCACCGCGGAGTGCTGGAAGTTCCGGGCGCCGAAGCGGCACGGGGTCGCGCCCAGGCACTCGCGGTAGAGCTGGATGTGCGCGCCCATCTGGTTCAGCGCGCCGGTGAAGCCCAGCCGCGACTCGTACACCGTCTCGTGGACGATGGACAGGCCGGTGGCCTGGGTCAGCGCGACGACCAGCGGCTGCTGCCAGTCGGTCTGGAAGCCGGGGTGCACGTCGGTCTCCAGGGCGATCGCCTTGAGCTCGCCGCCCGGGTGCCAGAAGCGGATGCCCTCGTCGTCCACCTCGAAGGCGCCGCCGACCTTCCGGAAGGTGTTGAGGAAGGTCATCATCTCCAGCTGGCGGGCGCCGCGGACGTAGATGTCGCCCCTGGTGGCCAGCGCCGCGCAGGCCCAGGAGGCGGCCTCCAGCCGGTCCGGCAGCGCCCGGTGGTTGTAGCCGCCCAGCTCGTCGACACCGGTGATGAGAATGGTGCGGTCGGTGCCCAGGGTGATGATCGCGCCCATCTTCTGCAGCACGCAGATCAGGTCGACGATCTCCGGCTCGATGGCCGCGTTGCGCAGCTCGGTGACGCCCTCGGCGAGGACGGCGGTGAGCAGCACCTGCTCGGTCGCGCCGACCGAGGGGTAGGGCAGCTCGATCCTGGTGCCGCGCAGCCGCTGCTGGGCGACCAGGTAGGTGCCCTGCGGGTGCTTCTCGATGGTGGCGCCGAACTGGCGCAGCACCTCGAAGTGGAAGTCGACCGGACGGCCGCCGATGTCGCAGCCGCCCAGGCCCGGGATGAAGGCGTGGCCGAGGCGGTGCAGCAGCGGGCCGCAGAAGAGGATCGGGATGCGCGAGGAGCCGGCGTGCGCGTCGATGTCGGCGACGTTGGCGCTCTCCACGTGCGAGGGGTCGAGGATCAGCTCGCCGTCCTCGTCGCCGGTGCGCACGGTCACGCCGTGGAGCTGCAGCAGGCCGCGGACCACCTTGACGTCGCGGATGTCCGGGACGTTGCGCAGTCTGCTGGGGCCCTGGCCGAGCAGGGCCGCGACCATGGCCTTGGGGACCAGGTTCTTCGCACCGCGGACGCGGATCTCGCCTTCGAGCGGGTTTCCGCCGTGGACCAGCAGGACGTCGTCGGTCATCGTTCTCGCAATCCGGGGTGCCAGAGGAGTGGGGCGGGCTCGGCGACGAGCCAGGCGGTGGAGCATTTCACGGGCGCGTCGGGCCCCCGGTGTGACCGAGTCGGCACCGTGGAGGGGCGTCCACCATCAGTAGATGGTAGTGGTCGTGCCGATGGTTCCTGTGAGCCTCTCCCGTGATGGTGCTCTCCCCGGGCCCGGGGGGCGCGCCGGTGCGTCCGTACGGGTGTTCGTGGCGGGCGGGGCCGGGTGGGGCGTTCCGGGTGGCCGCGGCGGTCGCCGTTTCGGGTGCCGCCGGCGGGGGTTCTGCGGGATCATGTGAGGCATGACGGCGGCCCATTCGCACGGAGGCCGGTCCCACACCGGCCGACTGCTCGTCGCGACGCCCGTGCTCACCGACCCGAACTTCGCCCGGGCGGTGGTGCTCCTCCTCGACCACGACGTCGAGGGGGCGCTCGGTGTCGTGCTGAACCGGCCGACGCCGGTCGAGGTCGGCAGTGTGCTGGACGGCTGGGGGGTGCTGGTCGGCCTGCCCGCGGTGGTGTTCCAGGGCGGGCCGGTGGCGCTGGACTCGGCGCTCGGCCTGGCGGTGGCGCCGGGGGAGCCGGGAACCGGGGAGCCGCTCGGCTGGCGCCGGGTGCACGGCGCGATCGGCCTGGTGGACCTGGAGGCGCCGCCCGAGGTGCTGGCCGGGGAGCTCGGGGCGCTGCGGATCTTCGCCGGCTACGCGGGCTGGGCGCCCGGGCAGCTGGAGTCGGAGATCTCCACCGGCGCCTGGTACCTGGTGGACTGCGAGCCCGGGGACATCTCCAGCCCGGAGCCGGAGCGGCTGTGGCGCGCGGTGCTGCGGCGCCAGCGCGGGCCGCTGGCGCTGCTGGCGACCTATCCGGACGATCCGACCCTGAACTGAATCCGGCTCGGAATCGAAGGTGCGCCGTCACGGCGGCGCCGCGACACTGGCCCGCTTCTCCGGGGCGCCCATAGACTTGGCACTCATGAGCACTCTTGAGCCCGAGCGCGGCCTCGGCACCGGCACCCTGGTCGAGCCCGTCCCGCAGGTGTCCCACGGGGACGGCGACCACGAGCGCTTCGCGCACTACGTCCAGAAGGACAAGATCATGGAGAGCGCGCTCTCCGGGTCCCCCGTGGTGGCGCTCTGCGGCAAGGTGTGGGTGCCCGGCCGCGACCCGAAGAAGTACCCGGTCTGTCCGATGTGCAAGGAGATCTACGACGGCATCGGCAAGCCGCAGGACGGGGACGGCGACAAGGGCAAGTAGCCCGCGTCCCCTTCGTTCCGCACACCACCGTTTTGCATGGTGCCGCGTTTCCCGAGTGGTCTATGCCACTGGTCGGGGCCGGGGCAGGATGGCGCAATGGACCTCATCCCTGCCCCCGTGAGTTCCGTCCGCCTCCCGGACCAGGACTTCCCGCTCGACCGGACGACCACCCTGACCGCGCCGCCCGAGCTGGCCGGGGCCGAACGGTGGCTGCGTTCCTCGCTGACCGCCGCCACCGGCCTGCCGCTCGCCCCGGGGCGGCCCGGTGAGGGCGTCGAACTGCTCCTCGACCCGGCGCTCCCCGGTGAGGCGTACCGGCTCTCGGTGCGCCCCGGCCACGCGGTGATCACCGCCGGCGGTCCGGCCGGCGCGCTCTGGGGAGCCCAGACGCTGCGCCGGCTGCTCGGGCCGGACGCCTACCGGCGCGCGCCGCTGCGACCGTCCGGCTGGGTGCTGCCCGGCGTCGACCTCACGGACGCGCCGAGGTTCGGCTGGCGCGGGGCGCTGCTGGACGTCGCCCGGCACTTCCTGCCCAAGTCCGACGTGCTGCGCTTCGTCGACCAGCTGTCGGCGCACAAGCTCAATGTGCTGCACCTGCACCTGACCGACGACCAGGGCTGGCGGGTGGAGATCAAGCGCTACCCCGGGCTCACCGAGCGGGCGTCCTGGCGCGAGCGCTCGATGGTCGGCTACCGGTCCGCCGGGCGCCGTGACGACCGCCCGCACGGCGGCTTCTACACCCAGGACGACCTGCGCGAGATCGTCGCCTACGCGGCCGAACGGGCCGTCACGGTGGTGCCCGAGATCGACCTGCCGGGCCACACCCAGGCCGCCGTCGCCGCCTACCCCGAGCTGGGCAACACCGATGTGGTGGACACCGGGGCGCTCGGGGTGTGGACCGACTGGGGGGTCAGCCACAACGTGCTCAACCCCTCCGAGGCCACGCTGCGGTTCTTCGAGGGCGTGCTGGAGGAGGTCCTGGAGATCTTCCCGTCCGAGTTCGTCCACCTCGGCGGCGACGAGTGCCCGAAGGAGCAGTGGAAGGACAGCGCGGCCGCGCAGGCGCGGATCCGCGAGCTGGGCCTGAGCAACGAGGACGAGCTGCAGAGCCACATCATCCGGCACTTCGACCGCTGGCTGGCCGAGCGCGGCCGCCGGCTGATCGGCTGGGACGAGATCCTGGAGGGCGGCCTCGCCCCGGGCGCCGCCGTGTCCTCCTGGCGCGGCTACGGCGGCGGGATCGCCGCCGCGCAGGCCGGGCACGACGTGGTGATGTGCCCCGAGCAGCACGTCTACCTGGACCACCGGCAGGCGCCGGGGGAGCAGGAGCCGATCCCGGTCGGCTTCGTGCGCACCCTGGAGGACGTCTACCGGTTCGAGCCGGTGCCGGCCCAGCTCGACGAGGAGGCGGCGCGCCGGGTGATCGGCACCCAGGCGAACCTGTGGAGCGAGTTCATGGACAGCGCCCGGGACATCGACTACCGGGCCTTCCCCCGGCTCGCGGCCTTCGCCGAGGTCGCCTGGTCCGCGCTGCCCGCGGACCCGGCCGCCCGCGACTTCGCCGGCTTCGAACAGCGGCTGGCCGGCCATCTGGAGGTGCTGGACGCGCTCGGCGTCGAGTACCGCCCGGCCGGCGGGCCGCACCCGTGGCAGACCCGGCCGGGAGTGCAGGGCCGGCCGATCGACGGACCCCCGCCGGCGGTCTGAACCGGACGGCCGCGGGAACTTCCGGGCGGTCGTCGGACGTCAAGAACAGATGAACATCCGTCCCGGTCCGAACCGGACCGGGGCGGATACCGCCCGGTATCGGTCCCAATCGGGCAGTACCGTTCGCCTGTCCCGAAATGATCATCGAGCATTGTGTGCCAGAGTTGCCCAACCCGGCCCGATCGCCCGTACCCTACGGGCCAGGCCGGGCTGCCGGAGCGGACACCCCGGTCCAGGGGCCGCGGGCGGCAGGCGATCGATGAGCAAGTGGAGCACGGTGGGACCCAGGTGAACCGGACGATCATGCTGCCGGCCTCCCTCGACGAGGCCGTCGAAGCGCTGGCCGCTCACCCGGCCGCGGTGCCGGTGGCCGGCGCCACCGACCTGATGGAGGCCGTCAACGCCGGACGCCTCCGCCCCGCCTCGTTGGTCGGCCTCGGCCGGATCACCGAACTCCGCGGCTGGCGCTACGAGGACGGCGGCACCGCGGTCCTCGGCGCCGGGCTGACCCACGCCCGGATGGACCGCCCGGACTTCGCCGCCCTGATCCCCGCGCTCGCCGACGCCGCCCGCACCGCCGGCCCGCCGCAGGTCCGCAACGTCGGCACCCTCGGCGGCAACATCGCCACCGCCGCCCCGGCCGGGGACACCCTGCCGGTGCTCGCGGCGCTGGAGGCCAGCGTCACCCTGGCCCGGGCCGGCGCCACCCGCGAGGTCCCGGTCAGCCACCTGTTGACCGGTCTCGACCCGCTGCGGCCCGGCGAACTCCTCACCTGGGTGCGGGTCCCGCTGCTGCACGCCCCGCAGGTCTTCCTCAAGGCCACCGGCCGCAGCGGCCCGGCCCGCGCCACCGCCTCCGTCGCCCTCGTCCTGGACCCGGCCCGGCGCGCCGTCCGCTGCGCCGTCGGCGCCGTCGCCCCGGTGCCGCTGCGGCCCCTGGAGGCCGAGGCCTGGGTGGCGGGCTGCATCGACTGGGACGGTTCGCGGGAGATCGACCCCGCCGCGACCGCCGCCTTCGGCGAGTACGTGGCCGCGGCCTGCGTCCCCGACGGCTACGGCGCGGAGGGCTCCTGGGAGGCCGTCACCGAGGGGCCGAGCGCGGCCGCCGTCCGTCTGCGGCGTACCGTAGCGGTGCTGGCCCGCCGGGCACTGGGAAGGGCGCTCAAGTGACCACAGACCACCCCATCGAGGCCCTGGACGCGGGGCTGCTCGACCACGCGCACGACCACGCGCCGCAGGTCAGCCGGGAGCTGCGGCCGACCACCTCGTACACCCTGCGGGTCAACGGCTTCGAACGGCCCGTCACGGACGCCTGGATCGGCGAGAGCCTGCTCTACGTGCTGCGCGAGCGGCTGGGCCTGGCCGGCGCCAAGGACGGCTGCGAGCAGGGCGAGTGCGGGGCCTGCTCGGTGCAGGTCGACGGCCAGCTGGTGGCCGGCTGCCTGGTGCCCGCCGCGCTCGCCCAGGACAGCGAGATCAACACGGTCGAGGGCCTGTCGGCCGGCGGCGGCGCCAGCGACGTCCAGCAGGCACTGGCCGAGTCCGGCGCGGTGCAGTGCGGCTACTGCGTGCCCGGCCTGGCGATGGCCGTGCACGACCTGCTCCAGCGCAACCACCGGCCCACCGAGGTCGAGGCGCGCCAGGCGCTGTGCGGCAACCTCTGCCGGTGCACCGGCTACCGGGGCGCACTGGCCGCCGTGCAGACCGTCGCCGACGCGCGCGCGGCGGTGGCCGGGGCCGCGGAGGCGGCCGCCGAGGAGGCCGCGGCCACCCCGGCGGACCGGACCGCCGCACCCGCCGCGG
>NZ_JZWY01000087.1:0-7997 GCF_000966955.1 Streptomyces sp. NRRL S-495 | reverse complement strand
GCCAGCCCGCTCAGAGATGTGTATAAGAGACAGCCCCGAGCCGGTGCCCGCGGCCGCCCCCGCCGACCCCGGACCCCGGACCGCCGACCTCCCGGTCTACACCGAGGACACCTGGATCGAGCACGTCCCGCAGCCGCGCGCCGAGCAGGCCGGCACCCCGGTCGGCACCGGCACGGGGTACGGCGCCCCGAACGGGCACGGCGGGTCCGACGGACACGCTGCTCCCGACCGGCACACCGCTCCCGGCGCCCCCGACGGCCGGGGGGGCTACGACGGGCAGGGCGGCTACGACAGCGGGGTGTACGACACCGCCGTGCTGGCCCCGGTCCGGGACGTCCCGGCGCAGCAGACCGACGGGTCCGGGTTCTACCCCGCCCAGGGCTACCCCGAGCAGCAGCCGTACCCCGGCGCGACCCCGGCGCACGGCACCTACCTGCCCGGGACCGGCTACCCCGACCAGGGCGGCTACCCGCAGCAGTCCGGCTACGACACCGCCTCGGCGTACGACGGCCCGGTCTACGAGACCCCCGCCACCCCCGCGCACGGCACGCCGTACGACCCCGCACCCCCGCACGGCGCCCCGGCCGAGGGCACCGCCCAGGCCGGCGTCCCGTACGGCGCCACCCCCGCCCACGGCACCCGGCTCCCCGAGGACGACCACGCATCATGACGTCGCCTACCGACATCGGCGCAGCACTCCAGCAGGACGGCGACGCGGGCGGCGCGACGGAGCCGTTCGGGCTGGGCAGCTCCCCGCTGCGCAGCGACGCCCTGCCCAAGGCGCTCGGCATCTACCCGTACGCCGCCGACCTGTGGGCCGAGGGCCTGCTGTGGGGCGCGGTGCTGCGCTCCCCGCACCCGCACGCCCGGATCCTCGGCATCGACACCTCGGCCGCGCTGGCCCTGCCCGGTGTGCACGCGGTGGTCACGGCCACCGACCTGCCGGCCGGTCCGGACGGCAGCCCGGACGGCGCGCCGTCCGGACCGATCGTCGCCGACCGCCCGGTGCTGGCCGCCGGGGTGGTCCGCCACCACGGCGAGCCGGTGGCCGCGGTCGCCGCCGACCACCCCGACACCGCCCGGCTCGCGGTCGGTCTGATCGTCGTCGAGTACGAGCCGCTGGAGGCCGTCACCGACCCCGAGCAGGCCTTCACCGCCCCGCCGCTGCACCCGGACGGCAACCTCTTCCGCCATCTGCCGCTGCGCACCGGCGACCCGGAGGCGGCCGGCGAGATCATCGTCGAGGGCCTTTACCAGGTGGGCCGGCAGGACCCGGCCCCGCTCGGCGCCGAGGCCGGCCTGGCCGTGCCGCGCCCGGACGGCGGGGTCGAGCTGCACCTCTCCTCCACCGACCCGCACGGCGACCGGGACCGCACCGCCGCCTGCCTGGGCCTGGAGCCGGACCGGGTCCGGCTGGTGGTCACCGGCGTGCCCGGCGCCACCTCCGACCGGGAGGACCTTTCCTTCCAGGTCACCCTGGCGCTGCTGGCGCTGCGCACCGGCCGTCCGGTGAAGATGACGCTCACCCGCGAGGAGTCCTTCCACACCCACACCTCGCGGCACCCGGCGCTGCTGCGCTACCGCCACCACGCGGACGCCGACGGCACGCTGGTGAAGGTCGAGGCGCAGATCCTGCTGGACGGCGGCGCCTACGCGGACGTCTCGGCCGAGGCGCTGGCCGCCGCCACCGCCTTCTCGGTCGGCCCGTACAACTGCCCCAACGTCTTCGTGGACGCCTGGGCGGTGCGCACCAACAACCCGCCGGCCGGCCGGATGCGCGGCGAGGGCGCGCTGCAGGCGTGCTTCGCCTACGAGTCGCAGCTGGACCAGCTGGCCGCCCGGATCGGCGTGGACCCGGTGGAGGTCCGCCGGCGCAATGTGATGGCGACCGGGGACCCGCTGCCCACCGGACAGGCCGTCACCTGCCCGGCGCCGGTGACCGCGCTGCTGGACGCCGTGGCCGCGGAGCCGCTGCCGGCGCTGCCGGTGGACGACCCGGACGCCGAATGGCTGCTGCCGGGCGGGCCCGGCGGCGCGGGCGACCCGGCCGCGGTGCGGCGGGGGATCGGCTACGCGCTGGGCATGGTGCACATGCTGGGCGCCGAGGGCGAGGACGAGGTCGCCACCGCGACGGTGCGGGTCAGCGGCGACCACGCCACGGTGATCTGCTCCGCCGTCGACGCCGGCCAGGGCTTCGCCACGCTGGCCCGGCAGATCGTGCAGAGCGTGCTGGGCGTCAGCGAGGTGTACATCGCGCCCGCCGACAGCGACCAGGCGGTGGCCGGGCCGTCGGCCCGGGGCCGGCACACCTGGGTGTCCGGCGGTGCGGTCGAGCGGGCCGCGCTGATGGTCCGCCACCAGCTGCTCCAGCCGATCGCCGCCGACTTCGGGATGTCGGTGGAGCTCCTGCAGATCGCCGAGGGCAAGATCACCTCGTACGACGGGGTGCTCGGCATGCCGGTGGCCGAGGCGCTGGAGGGCAAGGAGCTGTGGGCGACCGCGCAGTGCCGCCCGCACCCGACCGAGCCGCTGGACGAGGCCGGGCAGGGCGACGCCTTCGTCTCCATCGCGTTCTGCGCGATGCGCGCGGTGGTGGACGTGGACATCGAGCTGGGCGCGGTCCGGGTGGTCGAGGTGACGGTGGCCCAGGAGGTCGGCCGGGCGCTGAACCCGCGGCAGATCGAGGACCGGATCGAGGCGGGGGTCGCCCAGGGCGTCGGCCTGGCGCTGCTGGAGGACCTCCGCACCGAGGGCGGCCTGCTGGCCAACCCCTCGCTGACCGGCTACCGGCTGCCGACCGCGCTGGACACCCCGGAGATCCGGGTCGCCGCCCTGCTGGAGGAGCGTGACGTGGTGGCTCCGTTCGGGGCCAAGGCGGTCAGCGCGGTGCCGGCCGTGACCGCGCCGGCGGCGGTGGCCGCGGCGGTCCGGGCCGCCACCGGCCTGCCGGTGGGCCGGCTGCCGATCCGCCCGGAGGACGCCGTCGCCGGCTGAGCCGGTGGCACCGGGTGATTCCGCAGGATCTGCGGAATCACCCGGCATCCGCGCTTTTCCTCGGAAAGCACGACGAATTGCCGGGCGGCGCCTTTTCGGGGCCGGACCGGCAATTCGTCTTTATGGAGGCCATGACGGGAATCGAACCCGTGTGCACCGCTTTGCAGGCGGTTCCCTAAACCACTCGGGCACACGGCCGTGGGGTGGGGCTGGTGGTGCGGCTGGAACTGCGGGTGCGCTCAGGCGCAGCGGCAGCAGCGACAGGCGCGACAACACCGGGGAGCGGTGGTGCAGGTGCGGGGCGCGAGGGCCGCCGTCTTCCTGTCCATGTCCGACTCCTGTCGTCGTTCGCCGTGTTGGTGAATTCAGTCTGGCGGAATGCCGGGCGCAGCGTCAATATCCTTCTGTAAATTCTGTGTGGCGGGATTCCCGACCGGGTGTGCTACGGTCGGGAACAGGTGGTCCTCGCGGCCGCCCCGGACGAGCGCGTCGTACCCGGTCACGACAAGACGGCGCAGTGACAGCGGCAACCAGGCCGCTGCCGACTGCGGAGGTACGACCGTCATGGCTTGGCTCGTTCTGATCATTTCCGGTGTCCTGGAGACGGTGTGGGCGGTGGCCCTGGAGAACTCCAAGGGCTTCTCCCGGCTGGTCCCGACCGTGGTGTTCGGTGTCGCGCTGGCGCTCTCGATGGGTGGCCTGGCGTACGCGATGCGCTCGATCCCGATCGGCACCGGCTACGCGGTCTGGGTCGGCATCGGCGCGGTGGGTACGGCGCTGTACGGCATGACCGTGCTCGGTGACGCGGCGACCCTGGCCCGGATCGGCTGCCTGCTGCTGATCGTCTCCGGCGTGGTGGGCCTGAAGGTGCTGCACTGAGCCCCGTGCCGAGCCGCCGCTGATCCTTCCGTCCTAGGGCCGGGGGAGGAGTGGAACTACGACCACGGTCAGGGGCCATCGGGCCAGATGCGCCTTACGATCATACGTATGACCACAGCCTCCCCCGTGTCGGCCGACACCGCCTCCGTTCCGATATCGACCGACCCCGGCGGAGGGGTCATGGGCGACCGCTTCCGGGCGCTGACCCTGGGCATCGTCTCGGTGGTCCTGGTGATCGCCTTCGAGGCGACGGCCGTCAATACCGCGATGCCGGTCGCCGCCGGCGAGCTCGACGGCTTCGGGCTGTACGCCTTCGCCTTCTCCGGCTACTTCACCACCACCCTGTTCGCCCTGGTCGTCTCCGGGCAGTGGTGCGACCGCAGCGGGCCGCTGCGGCCGCTGTTCACCGGTATCGCGGTGTTCGGCGCCGGTCTGCTGGTGGCCGGGGCGGCGCCCGGGATGTGGATCTTCGTGGGCGGCCGGGCGCTCCAGGGCCTCGGCGGCGGCCTGGTGATCGTCGCCCTGTACGTGGTGGTCGGCCGGGCCTACCCCGAGCGGCTGCGGCCCTCGGTCTTCGCGGCCTTCTCCGCGGCCTGGGTGCTGCCCTCGATCGTCGGCCCGCTGGTCGCCGGGGCGGTCACCCAGCACCTCGGCTGGCGCTGGGTCTTCCTCGCGGTGCCGGTGCTGATCCTGCTGCCGCTCGCGGTGATGGGCCCGGCGCTGCGCCGCTCGATGGGGGTCCCCCCGGCCGGAGGCGGGGGGAAGGAGCAGCCGCTGCTCGGGGGCGCCGCGTTCGACCGCCGCCGCACCGGGCTGGCCGCGATGGCCGCGGTCGGCGCCGGTCTGCTGCAGTACGCGGGCCAGCGGCTCGACCTGCCCGGTCTGCTGCCGGCCGCCGTGGGGGTGGCGCTGCTGCTCCCGGCGGTGCTGGGGCTGCTGCCGACCGGGACGCTGCGGGCCGGGCGCGGGCTGCCGACGGTGATCCTGCTGCGCGGGGTCGCGGCCGGGGCGTTCTTCGCGGCCGAGGCGTTCATCCCGCTGATGATGAGGACCGAGCGCGGTCTCTCGCCGACGCTGGCCGGCCTCACCCTCACCAGCGGCGGCCTGTCCTGGGCGCTGGGCTCCTGGATCCAGGGCCGGCCGGGCGCGGAGCGCTACCGGACGCTGATGATCCGCGGCGGTTTCGTGCTGACCGCGGTGGCCATCGCGGGCGCAGCGCTGGTGCTGGTCCCGGCGGTGCCCGCCTGGGTGGCGGCGGTGGCCTGGGGCATCGGCGGGATCGGTATGGGCCTGGCGGTGGCGAGCATCAGCGTGTTGATGATGAAGCTGTCCACGCCGGAGGACGCCGGGGCCAACTCGGCCTCGCTCCAGGTGAGCGACGCGCTGGGCAATGTGCTGCTGATGGGTCTGGCGGGGGTGCTGTTCGGGGCGCTGGGCGGTGGCTCGGTGGCCGCCGTCCACGACGGCGCCGCGGGCGCCGGCTCGACCGGCGCCTTCGCGGTGATCTTCCTGGTCATGGCCGGGGTGGCGCTGCTCGGCGCCCTGGTCTCCGGCCGGGTCCGCAAGGCCGCCTGAGCCGGGGCCGACGACTCCCGCCCCGAGGCCCTCACACAGGAGCGGGCGACAATCAGAAGGTTTCCCAGCCCCCGGCCGGTGCCTGGCCGGGGGCGAGGCCCTGCAGCTTGCGCAGCAGCGCCGGCTCCTGGGCGTCCAGCCAGTCGACCAGCTGGCGGAAGGACACCATCCGCACCTCGGGCCGGTCGGCGATCGCCTTGATCACCTCTTCGACGGCGTTCATGTAGATGCCGCCGTTCCACTCCTCGAAGTGGTTGCCGATGACGAACGGGGCGCGGTTGGTGGTGTAGGCGCGCTCGAAGCCCATCAGGTAGGCGTCCCGGGCCTGGGTCTGGAAGCCGGGGTGGAGCGCCGGGTCGGCCTTGGTGTTGCTGCCGCACTGGTTGAACATGATGTTGTAGTCCATCGACAGCACCTGGAAGGTGTGTCCGGGGAAGGGGATGGACTGCAGCGGGAGGTCCCAGAGCGCGCCGCCCTGGATCTTCTGCGGCCACACCTGGGTCCCGTTGCCGCTGCTGTCGTAGCGCCAGCCGCGCCGGACGGCGGTGGGCAGCAGGTTGCGCTGGCCCTCCAGGCAGGGGGTGCGGCTGCCGATCAGCTCCTTGCGGTAGTCGAAGGGCAGCGCCGGCAGGTCGGTGAAGCCGGTGTTGGTCCGCCAGTTCGTGACGAAGCCCATCGCCTGCTCGATCTCGCTGTCCCACTCCTCGGCGGACCACTGGCCGACGCCGTTGGCGCCGCAGAAGTGCCCGTTGAAGTGGGTGCCGATCTCGTGCCCCTCCAGCCAGGCGGCGTGCAGGTTCTCCAGGGTGTCGTGGATGTGCTGATCGCTGAGGTAGCCGATGTCGGAGGCGCCGACCTTGTGCTGCGGCGGGCGGTAGAGGTCCTTCTTCGCCTCGGGCAGCAGGTAGAGGCCGCTGAGGAAGAAGGTCATGGACGCGTTGTGCTCCCGGGCGAGCCGGCGGAAGCGGGCGAACAGGCCGTTGTCGAGCTCGGCGGCGCCGTCCCAGGAGAGGACGACGAACTGGGGCGGGCGCTGGCCGGGCCGAAGCGGTTCGAGGCTGGGCTGGTTCGGCTGCGGGCCGGTGTCCGAGGTGGAGCCGTCGCCGATCAGCGTGATCGGGGGCTTGGCGGCCTCGGTCGGGGTCGTCGCGTGGTCCTCGGCCGGGGTGGCCGGGACCGGGGCCGGAGTGGTCGCCTGTCCGCCGTCGGGATCGGTCCGGCTCGCGCAGCCCGCGGCGAGGCTGGCGGCGCCGGCGGCACCCGCGGCCAGCAGGGTGCGGCGGGAGAGGGCGTCCATGGTCACTCCGTTCGTGGGGCGTGCGCGGGGGCGTGGCACGGCAGGCGCGCGCGACCGTCCGCCGGACCGGGGTCCGGTGGGACAAGTGCGGTGATAGGCCTGTGAACGGGGTCAGCATGGCATGTGATCGGAAGCGGTCAACGCTTCACCACGAACGGTCGGAACTCATCGCCCGAAGGATGCAACCGTGATGACGTTCCTGAGTGTCAGATGAAGAGATCGTCGCTGCATCGGACAACCGCCAGGTGACCGGAGCGTGGCGTCACGGTGACGACTCACTCGCGCGGACCATGTCGAGCCCCTCGGACCCTGCCGAACGGGGGGAGCGAGTACGACCATCGTATGGATGTGGCATAAGGTCCGATCCGGTTGCATTGTTCTCAGACATCTCCCAGAAACCGGCAACCGTTCGACGTCAGCAGAGGGGAGCGCCGGTGGGCGCCCAGCAGAGCAGGAGCCCGTGGCCGGGTACCCTGGCGGTCGGCGCCGCGCTCGTGCTGGGTGCGTGGCTGCTCACCGACGGCGGTCACACCGTGCTCCCCCCGGCTCCCGGCAGCGGGCAGGCCCTCACCGGCTTCGCCCCGGTCTCCGTGGTGCCGCCGCTCGGACCCTCCAGGCCGACCAGGATCCGGATCCCGGCCGTGCGGCTCGACGCCCCGGTCACCGGCCTCGGTCTCGACCGGGAGGGCCACCTCCAGACCCCTCCCGAGGAGGACCGAAACCTCGCCGGCTGGTACCGGGACGGTGCCACCCCCGGCCAGCGCGGCACGGCCATCATCGCCGGCCACGTCGACAACCACAGCGGGCCCGCCGTCTTCTACGACCTGGGCGCGCTGCACCGCGGGGATCGGATCGAGATCCTCCGCGAGGACGGCCGCACCGCGGTCTACCAGCTCTACGCCATCGAAGTGCACGATCGAAAGGACTTCCCGGACGACCGGGTGTACCGCCAGGCCGCCGACGCCCAGCTGCGGGTGATCACCTGCGGCGGAGGCTACAGCGAGGAGCGGGGCTACGACGGCAACGTCGTCGCCTACGGCTTCCTGGCCGACACCAGGCGTTCGGGGACGAACGTATGACCACCGTCTCCCTTGCTCTGAGCTGGAACCCGATCGACTGGCCGCTGACCCGCGGCCCGATCCCGCGCGCCGTCCTGGTGGCCGGCTGGGGTTCACTGCTGTTCCTCGCCTGCTACGCCCGCACCCGCGGGTGGTGGCGCCGCCGGCTGCCCGCCGCCCTGGTCACGGCGGCG
>NZ_JZWY01000086.1:0-47778 GCF_000966955.1 Streptomyces sp. NRRL S-495 | reverse complement strand
CGCCGCCCTGGTCACGGCGGCGGCGCTCAGCCTGCTGCTCGACACCGCCGTCGACGACTGGTGGCACCCCTTCCCCGAGGGGACCCCGCACTACGTCACCTGGTGGATCGCCGTCGGCCTGCTCGGGCTCTCGCTGGTCGCCTTCCGGATGCGCGGCAGCACGCTGCGCCGCAGGCTGCTGGCGATCGGCGCCGGGGCCCTGGTGCTGCTGATGGCCTCCTCCCAGGTGAACCGGGGCTTCGACCAGTACCCGACCGGCCGGGTGATGCTGGCGCCGTGGCTGGAGAAGACCCAGGAGCTGACCACGGGGAAGGCCGCCGCCACCATCGGCCGGCCGCCCGGCAAGGTGCTGGAGGAGGTCTGGCAGGCGCCGGCGGACCTTCCGGCGAAGGGCACCGTCTCGTCGGTCGCCGTTCCGGGCACCAAGTCCGGCTTCGAGTCCCGCGACGGGTACGTGTACCTGCCGCCGGCCTACCAGGCCACCCCCCGGCCGCTGCTGCCGGTGGTCGTGCTCCTGGCCGGCCAGCCGGGCACTCCGGGCGACTGGGTGTTCGGCGGCCAGATCGCCGACTCCCTCGACGCCTTCGCCGCCGAGCACCACGGGCTGGCCCCGATCGTGGTGATGGTCGACCAGCTGGGCTCGACCTGGAACAACACGCTCTGCCTCGATTCCAAGATCGCCAATGTCCAGACCTTCCTGGCCGAGGACGTGCCGGCCTGGGTGCACGCCAACCTCCAGACGGCCGAGGGCCGCAAGAACTGGGTGATCGCCGGTGCCTCGATGGGCGGCACCTGCGCACTCCAGCTCGCCGTCAACGCGCCCGAGGTCTACGGCTCGTTCCTCGACATGTCCGGTCAGGACGAGCCCACCCTCGGCACCCGTGAGGAGACCGTCCAGGCGGCCTACGACGGCGACGCGGCGAAGTTCGCCGCCGTCGACCCGCTCCAGGTGATGGCGCGGAAGAAGTTCCCGGACACCGCGGGGGCCATCGTGGTCGGCCGCGACGACGACGAGTTCCGGCCGCAGCAGGAGAAGGTGTACCGCGCGGTCGTGGAGGCGGGAATGCAGGCCAAGTTCGACCTCATGCCCGGCGGGCACGGCTGGATCATCTTCCGGCCCGGCATCGCCGACCAGCTGCCCTGGCTGGCACAGCAGACCGGGATGATCCGGTGACCCTGCTCGGCGCCTCCCCGGGAGTCGCCGCCGAGCAGGAGCAGAGCCGCGGCGGGGGACAGTCGCGCCTGCTCGTGCCCAGGCCCTTCCGCACCGGGTCCGGCTCCAACCGCTCCGACACCGCGGGCGCGGGCTCCGGCGGGTCCGACAACGGCGCTCCGGGCCCCGGCGCGCCCGCGCCGCGGCCCCCGCAGCGGGTCGTCCGCGCGGCCGCGGCCGCGGGGCTCGTCGCCCGGCTGGCCGCCCGGCTCGGCGAGGCCCCGCTGACCCTGGTGCTGCTGGTCGGCCTGTGGGCCGTCGGCGCCGCCACCGGCAGCCTCGCCCGGGGGCCGTCCGACGCCCTGCTGGAGCAGGTCGGCATCGGACGGCCGACCCTCCACGCGGGCCGCTGGTGGACGCCCCTCACCTCGCTGTTCTGGTGCTCCGGCATCGGCTCCTATGTCTTCACCAGCCTGCTGCTGCTCCTGGTCGGCCCGGCCGCCGAGCGCCGCCTCGGCCGGCTGCGCACCGTCGGGGTGCTGGTCGCCGGTCAGCTGGCCGGCGTCATGGCCGGCACCGTCGTGGTCGCGGTCGGCGCGAAGCTCGGCGAGCAGTGGACCCTCTCGATAGCCGGTCAGACCGCCGTCGGCCCCGGCGTCGGCCTGTTCGCGCTGGCCGGCGTGCTCGGTTATCGGCTCACCGTGCTCTGGCGCCGGCGGCTGCACCTGCTGGTGCTGCTGATGCCGCTGGTGATGGCGCTGTACGTGGGGCACCTGCAGAGCGTCCAGCGGTTCAGCGGGGCGCTGGTCGGCCTGGCCGCCGGCGCGCTGCTGTTCCGCCGCCGCCCGCACCTGCGCTCGCACCGCTCCTCCCACACCGAGACCCGGGTGCTGGTCGCGCTCTGCCTGGTCGCCGCCGCGCTCGGCCCGATGATCGCCTCGCTGTACGACAACGCGGCCGGCCCGTTCAACACCTTCTCGGAGATCTACCTCTCGCACCGGCTCACCCCGGACGAGGTCGCCGACTTCTGCTCGGTCTCGGCCCACGACTGCGCTCGCGCGCACGCCGTGCAGCGGATCTTCGACACCCCGGCCCGGCTGATGGCCACGCTCTTCCCGGCCCTGCTGCTGGTGCTCGCCGAGGGCCTGCGCCGCGGCCTGCGGTTCGCCTGGCGGATCACCATCGCCACCGAGCTGCTCTGGACCGCGATGCTGGTCGTCCTGTTCGCGGAGACCAGCACCGGTTCGAGCGACGTCCTCCAGTACTTCGTCGAGGCGCTGCTGCTGCCGATGGTCACCGTCGGCCTGCTGCTGGCCACCCGCAAGCGCTTCACGCTGCGGCTGCCGCGCGCGGTGCTCGGCCGGCTGTTCGCGGTGGTCGGCGGGGCGCTGGCCGTCGCCTCCGCCGCCTACACCGGGCTGGGTGTCCTGGCCGCCGGGCAGTTCGAGCCGGGCGCGACCTTCCGCGGCCTGGTCCACGGGCTGCCGGCCCAGTTCCTGCCGCCCGCCTACAACGACCTGCTGCCGGACTACCCGATCGCGGTCGGGCGGTTCGCCCGCGCCCTGGAGACGTACTGCGGGCTCGGCTTCTGGGCGGTCGCGCTGGCCGCGCTGCTGCTGACCTTCCGTCGGCCGGTGGTCCAGGTCGCCGCCGAGGACGCCGCCCGGGCCCGGGCGCTGCTCACCGAGCACGGCGGCGGCACGCTGTCCTTCCTCACCACCTGGGACGGCAACCACTACTGGTTCGACGAGGAGGGCCGGGCCGCCGTCGCCTACCGGGTGCTGAACACCGTGGCGCTGACCACCGGCGACCCCTTCGGCGACCCGGCGGCCCGGGACCGCGCGGTGGCCGGCTTCGCCCGGTACTGCGACGCCCGGGGCTGGACGCCGTGCTTCTACAGCGTCACCCCGCAGACCCGGGCCGCGGCCGGGGAGCTCGGCTGGCGCTCGCTCCAGGTCGCCGAGGACACCGTCGTCGCCCTGCCCGACCTCGCCTTCACCGGCCGCAAGTGGCAGGACATCAGGACCGCGCTCAACAAGGCCGGCAAGCAGGGCATCACCGCCGAGTGGTGGTCGTACCACGAGGCGCCGCTGGCGCTGAAGGAGCAGATCCGGGCCATCTCCGAGGAGTGGGTCTCCGAGAAGGGCCTGCCCGAGATGGGGTTCACCCTCGGTGGCCTGGAGGAGCTGGACGACCCGGCGGTGCGGCTGCTGATCGCGATCGACGAGGACCGCAGTGTGCACGGTCTGACCAGCTGGATGCCGGTCTACGAGAACGGCGAGCCGGTCGGCTGGACGCTGGACTTCATGCGGCGGCGCTCGGACGGCTTCCGCGGGGTCACCGAGTTCCTGATCGCCTCGGCCGCGCTCGGCTTCAAGCAGGAGGGCGCGCGGTTCCTCTCGCTCTCCGGCGCGCCGCTGGCCCGCTCGGAGAAGGAGCCGCCCACCGGGCTGCAGAAGACCCTGGACTGGCTGGGCCGGGTGCTGGAGCCGGTGTACGGCTTCCGCTCCCTGCTCGCCTTCAAGGCGAAGTTCCAGCCGGAGTACCGGCCGATGTACATGGCGTACCCGGACCCGGCGGCGCTGCCCAGCATCACCCGGGCGATCGGCAAGGCCTACCTGCCGCACCTCACGCCGACGCAGGGTGTGCGGCTGATGCGCAAGCTGTCGTCCTAGCCGGACCGCCCGTGCCTCTGGGACACGGGCGTGCGGTCCGGAACGCCGGCCGCCCGGGACTTCGGTCCCGGGCGGCCGGCGTTCTCATGCGGGCCTGCGTTCTCGTGCGCGTGGCCGGGCCGCCCCGCTCAGCCGAGCAGCTGGGCGAGGGCGCGGTCGGCGTCCAGGAACAGGTGCTCCTCGCCCTCGGGCACCAGCAGGTGGCTGCGCCACAGGAAGCGCCGCAGGTCGGCGGCGTCGAACCGGACCAGCGCGGTGCCCTCGGGCGCGCGCAGCTCGACCAGGGTGCTCCGGCCGGGGCCGGGCCGCACCTGCACGTCGCCGACGCCGGAGGGCAGCTCCAGGCCGCCCGCGAGCAGCCGGCGGGCGAAGACCCAGACGATGTCGCCGGCCTCCGGGCCCGCCGCACCGGTGGGTTCGTCCAGCGAGAACTCGCCGGGGAAGGCCATCCGGACCGCGAGCGGGTCGTCGGTCCGATAGGTCAGGGCGACCCGCAGCCGGGCGGACCGGTGCGCGGACAGGATCAGGCGGGCCTGGACGGTCTCTTCGGCGGTGGCGTGCACGGCGCTTCCCTTCGCTGGTGAGGCCGCGGCGGGCGGTGGAGGGTGGAGCGGCCTCATCCCGAAGAGAGGCGGTGGGAGGGGTTCCGCTTACGCGGGTTTCCCGGAATTCCGCCGTGATCCACCTCACATCGATTTCCGGCCGCACCCGCCCCGGGCAGGGCGGACGCCCGCCCGGTCCGGCCCCGCCGTGGCCGCGCGAACGGCGCCGGGACCGGTACGCTGGGTGGGTTGTCCGAACGCCGTCCGACCGCGGACCGAGGCTGCGAAACCGCCTCTGACCTGCGATGATCCCCCCTCGGAGACCGTGAGTACTGCCGCCGCCCCGATGCCGCTCTTCTCCGACGCGAACGAGTCGCACGCGCCCGTCCGGGCCGTCGGCCATGCCGCGCCGACCTCCTCGCACCAGCTGTCCCCGGCCTTCCCCGGCCGTGCCCCCTGGGGCACCGCGGGCAAGCTCCGGGCCTGGCAGCAGGGGGCGCTGGACAAGTACATCGAGAAGCAGCCGCGCGACTTCCTCGCCGTCGCGACCCCGGGCGCCGGTAAGACCACCTTCGCGCTGACCCTCGCCTCGTACCTGCTCCACAACCACCTGGTGCAGCAGATCACCGTGGTCGCGCCGACCGAGCACCTGAAGAAGCAGTGGGCCGAGGCCGCCGCCCGGATAGGCATCAGGCTGGACCCGGGCTACTCCTCCGGGCCGCTCTCCCGGGACTACCACGGCATCGTGGTCACCTACGCGGGCGTCGGCGTGAACCCGATGCTGCACCGCAACCGCACCGAGGCCCGCAAGACGCTGGTCATCATGGACGAGATCCACCACGCCGGTGACTCGAAGTCCTGGGGCGAGGCCTGCTTCGAGGCCTTCGAGCCGGCCTCCCGGCGCCTCGCACTGACCGGTACGCCGTTCCGCTCGGACACCAACCCGATCCCGTTCGTCCAGTACGAGGCCGGGGGCGACGGCATCCGCAAGTCGGTCGCCGACTACACCTACGGCTACGGGCACGCGCTCGCCGACCACGTCGTCCGTCCGGTGATCTTCCTGTCCTACAGCGGCAACATGCGCTGGCGCACCAAGTCCGGCGACGAGCTGGAGGCCCGGCTCGGCGAGCCGATGACCAAGGACCTCATCGCCCAGGCCTGGCGCACCGCGCTCTCCCCGCAGGGCGAGTGGATCCCCTCCGTGCTGCAGGCCGCCGACCGCCGGCTCACCGAGGTCCGCAAGGCGATCCCGGACGCCGGCGGCCTGGTGATCGCCACCGACCAGAACGTGGCCCGCGCCTACGCCAAGATGCTGCGCGAGATCAGCGGCGAGAAGGTCACCCTGGTGCTCTCCGACGAGACCGAGGCCTCGCAGCGGATCTCCGACTACGCGGCCGGGACCTCGCGCTGGATGGTCGCGGTCCGCATGGTGTCCGAGGGCGTCGACGTGCCCCGGCTGTGCGTCGGCGTCTACGCCACCTCGATCTCCACCCCGCTGTTCTTCGCCCAGGCCGTCGGCCGCTTCGTGCGCGCCCGCAAGCGCGGCGAGACCGCCTCCGTCTTCCTGCCGACCGTCCCGATGCTGCTGGGCTTCGCCAACGAGATGGAGCTCCAGCGCGACCATGTGCTGGACCGGCCGAAGAAGGAGGGCGAGGGCCTCTTCGACGAGGAGGACCGGCTGCTCGCCGAGGCCGAGCGGGCCAACGACGGCCCGGACGGCGCGGGCGGCGACGAGTTCTCCTACGAGGCGCTGGGCTCCGAGGCGGTCTTCGACCGGGTGCTGTACAACGCCATGGAGTTCGGGATGCAGGCGCACCCGGGCAGCGAGGAGGAGGAGGACTACCTCGGCATCCCGGGCCTGCTGGAGCCGGACCAGGTGCAGATGCTGCTGCAGAAGCGTCAGCACCGGCAGATCCAGCGGAGCAAGGGCAAGCCGGCCGAGGAGGCCGACCTGCTGGAGCTGCCGGCCGAGCAGCGGCCGGTCGTGACCCACCAGGAGCTGCGGGAGCTGCGCAAGGAGTTGAACGCGCTGGTGGCCGCCTGGCACCACCGCACCAACCAGCCGCACGGCACGGTCCACAACGAGCTGCGCCGGCAGTGCGGCGGTCCGCTCACCGCGCAGGCCACCGCCAACCAGCTGAAGGCGCGGATCGACAAGATTCGGGAGTGGGCGAAGTAACGATCCGTCGGATCCGCCGGAGGGGTGGCCGGGGCGACGTTCCTGGGGTGCTGCGGGGGTGCTCCCGGTCGTTCCCGGTCGCTCCGCGGCCGTTCCGGGCCGGTCGCCCGGCCCCTCCGGTCCCGGGTGTCTGTCCGGACTTCGGACTGTGCTCGAACTTGCGCCCGGTCAGGCCGGGTGGAATGCGGCAGTTCGTCCGCTTCTGTCCGGCCGGACAGAATTGATCTTGACCGAATTTTGGACAAACACTTCCGCCGCCGCATTTCCTTCACTACCTTTCCCCCACGCTCTCCCGCCGGGCAACCCCCGCCGGACGGGCGCCGCAGGGCCCCAGGACGTCAAGGACGACACACCGCGGCCCTGGCGCGGCCACCCCCCTGCGCGCGACCACCGAGTCCCGGACCGGCCAGCCGATCCGCGACCGCCGCGGAAAGGAATTGCGCGTCGTGACTGCAGAGACCTCCCAGACCCTGGACCGGGGAGTCCGGGTCCTCAAACTCCTGGCCGACTCGGAGCGCGGGCTCACCGTGACCGAACTGGCGGCCCGCCTCGCCGTCAACCGGACCGTCGTCTACCGGCTGCTGGCCACCCTGGAACAGCACGGGCTGGTCCGCCGGGACATCGGCGGCCGGGCCCGGGTGGGCCTGGGCGTGCTCCGGCTCGCCCACCGGGTCCACCCGCTGCTGCGCGAGGCGGCACTGCCCGCGCTGCGCAGCCTCGCCGAGGACCTCGGGGCCACCGCCCACCTGACCCTGGTGGACGGCAACGAGGCGCTCGCGGTGGCCGTCGTCGAACCCAGCTGGACCGACTTCCACGTCGCCTACCGGACCGGGCTGCGCCACCCGCTCGGGGAGAGCGCGGCGGGCCGGGCGATCCTGGAGGCCCGGACCTTCCCCAGCCAGCGCCGGCCGGAGCAGGGCTTCGTCATCACCCGGGCGGAGGAGCAGTCCGGCGCGTCCGGTGCCGCCGCGGCGCTGCTCGGACTGAGCGGCATCGAGGGCAGCGTCGGCGTGGTGATGCTGAACGGGCTGGTCCCGGAGCGGGTCGGCCCCCGGGTGGTGGAGGCGGCCACCGAGGTCGCCGACGCGCTGCGCTGACCGTCCCGGTCCGCCGGGTGGGCCGTTCGGGTGGCCGTGTGCGTGCCCGCCGGACGGCCCCGGTGTGTTTGGATGCCTCTGTGTCCGACACCAAGCTGCCCACGGCCCTGACCTCCCCCCGGACCCGGGCCCTCGCGCTCTGCGGCGCGACGGTCGCCGCGCTGTTCGGGGTGGCCGCCTTCGTCCCGCTGCCCTACACGCTGACCTTCCCCGGCGTGACCGCGGACACCCTCGGCAGCTACCAGGGCCGCCCGGTGCTCACCGTCACCGGCGCGCCGGTCCGCACCACCCAGGGGCAGTTGCGGATGGTGACCATCTCGGCGACCAACCCGGGGGAGCGGACCACGCTGTGGCGCTCGCTCCAGGCCTGGTTCGACGAGGACGAGGCCGTCCGGCCCAGCGAGACCGTCTACCCGCAGGGCGACCCGGCCAAGGCCAACGAGGTCACCGCCCAGCAGATGGCCGAGTCCCAGGACGCCGCCACCATGGCCGCGCTCGGCTACCTCCAGCTGTCGCCCGCGCAGGTGAAGGTCAAGGTCGACCTCGGTGACATCGGCGGCCCCAGCGCCGGGCAGATGCTCGCGCTCGGCATCGTCGACAAGCTCCGCGGGGACGGCAAGGGCGGCGACCTCACCGGCGGGCTGACCGTCGCCGGCACCGGGACAATCGACGAACAGGGCGTGATCGGCCCGGTCGGCGGTGTGCCGCTCAAGACCCAGGCGGCGGCGCGGGACGGCGCGACCGTCTTCCTGGTGCCCAAGGACGAGTGCTCGGACGCCAAGGTCAACCTCCCGGCGGGGCTGCGGCTGGTGCCGGTCGGCACGCTGGGGGAGTCCGTCTCGGTGCTGGAGGCGCTGCAGTCGGGCGGGGCCGTTCCGGGGTGCTGAGCCGCTGACCGGCCGCACCCTGCCGACCGGCTGGGTGGCTGACCGGCGGGGTGGCCGGACGGAGGGCTACTCGGCGGCGGCCTGGTCGACCAGCGGCAGGATCCGGTAGGGCACCGGGTTCTCCAGCGCGATCGCGGTGGAGGAGCGGACGATCCCGTCGAAGCCCACCACCCGGTCGATCACCCGCTGCAGATCGGCGTTCGACCGGGCCACGATCCGCACCATCATGTCGCCGTGCCCGGTGATGGTGTGCAGCTCCAGCACCTCCGGCACCGCCGCCAGGTGCGCGCGCACGTCCGCGCCCTGGCCCTGGGAGATCTCCAGGGTCGCGAAGGCCGTCACCGGGTAGCCGAGCGCCGCCGGGTCCACCTCCGGGCCGAAGCCGCCGATCACCCCGCGCGCCTGCAGCCGGTCCAGCCGGGCCTGCACCGTGCCGCGGGCCACCTGGAGCCGTCGTGAGCACTCCAGGACGCCGATCCGGGGCTCCTCGGCGAGCAGCCGGATCAGCCGGCCGTCCAGGGCGTCGATGGCGTCGTTGGTGCTCCCCGGGGCAACCCCGGCTCCGGGCGCGGCCGCGGTTCCGGCCCCGGTCCCGGCAGTGGCCGGGGCGGTGCCGGAATGCCCTTGTCCGGTGGGCGAGTTGGGCGATCCGGGCGCGCCCGTCGGGCTGGGGGCGTGGGCGGGGGGCATCGCGGGCTCCGTCCTCGGGTGGGCATTGTGTACAGCGGTGCGGCCGATTCTCCCGCCCCGGAGCACAGCTTGACCAGGAGGAAACGGAACAGTTGCGCGGATGTCGCCCCGGCGCCACCCTCCAGCCACGACCCCGCGCGCCGGCCCCCACCGGTCCGCGAGCGGAACCGTGGTCCCGTACCCCCACCGGGAGGGCTGACATGACCGACACCGCCGCCGAACCCGTGCTGCTCACCGCCGCCGGGCCGGACGAGCCCGGCCTCCTCCCGATGGGCCGCGCCGACGCGGTGGTGTTCGCGGTCGGCGACGCCGAGCGGGCGGCCCACCGGTACGCGGTCGCGCTCGGCCTGCGCTGCACCGCGTACGCCGGGCCCGAGACCGGCGAACCCGAGATCGTCTCCTATGTGCTGCAGGCGCCCGGCACCCGCTTCGTGCTGACCTCGCTGGTCCAGGTGATCGGCCCGCGCGGCCGGGAACTGGCCGGCCGGCTGGCCCGGCACGGTGACGGCGTGATCGACCTCGCGGTGGCCGTGCCGGACGTCTGTTACGCCTACGACTACGCCGTCGACCGGGGCGCGGCCTCGCTCGCCGAGCCGTACGAGGTGCGGGACGCGTACGGCACGGTGGTGCTCGCCGCGATCGGGGTGCCCGGCGGGACCAGGCACACCCTGGTCGACCGGTCCCGCTACCGGGGGCCCTATCTGCCGGGCTACGTGCCCTTCGAGCGGTGGTGACGGAGCGCCGGGGGCCGCTCAGCGGGTGACGGTGTCGACCACCGGCGGGTGCCCGTTCCAGTAGACGAACACCGAGTTGGCCTGGTTGTCCTTGGTGAAGTCCACCCGGATCCACTGCGGGCCGTCCCAGACCTGCATCTGCCAGCCCGGGTCCGGGGCGGCCGTGACCAGCGAGGCCCGGTCGGACCGGAGGTCCAGGGCGACCTTGCCGCCCGGGACGAGGTAACTGCGGACGGAGGACGTCGTGCTCGTGGCCGGCGCCGGGCGGTGCGACACGGCGGCGGCGGTCGAGGGGGCCGCGGGTGGCGCGGCGGCGGCCGGGGAACCGGACCTGGACGGGGCGGCCGACGCCGGGGCGGTGGACGGCGGCGCGGCCGGATCCGGCCGGCCGGCCGACTGCGTGGGTTCCGCCGACGGAGTCGGCGTGGGTCTCGCGCCACCGGCCGAGGCCGGTGAGGGCAGCGGCAGCGCGGTGGGCTGTTCGAACGCGGCCCCGGTCAGCACCGTGTGCACGCCGAACCAGGACAGCGCCACCGCCGCCCCGGTGGCCGCCGCCCAGGCGCCGAGCTGTACCAGTCCGTTCCGCATAGTGCGCACATCCTGCCCCATCACCGCTCCCAGCAGGTGGGCACCCCCGCACTTCCACAGGGGACTTGCACAAACCCGTGACGTTCCGGGCGAACCCTTCCCGAAGGTTCACGGAGCGCTGCCCGGGGCGACCCCGAGGTACAGACCATTCGGGGCCGATGCCGTACCGTGCAGCCCCATGGCAACAGTGCTCGTGGTCGAGGACGACCCCTTCGTGCGATCCGCCCTCATCCGCCACCTGTCCGACACCGGCCACGCGGTCCGCAGCGTGGGCACAGCCCTGGAGGCGCTGCGCGAGGTCGCCCAGGTCGGCTGCGACCTGGTGATCCTGGACCTCGGACTGCCGGATCTGGACGGCAGCGAGGCGCTCAAGATGATCCGCGGTCTGACCAACGTCCCGGTGATCATCTCCACCGCCCGCGACGACGAGGCCGAGATCGTCCGGCTGCTCAACGACGGCGCCGACGACTACCTGGTGAAACCGTTCTCCGGGGAGCACCTCAGCGCCCGGATGGCCGCCGTGCTGCGCCGGCTCGGCGGCGGGGCGGCGCCGGTCAGCCAGGTGCTCAGGGTCGGCGGGCTGGCGATCGACCTCCAGCGCCGGGAGGCCGCACTGGACGGGCGGTCACTGGACCTGACCCGGCGTGAGTTCGACCTGCTGGCCTTCCTCGCCGCCCGCCCGGGCGTGGTGGTGCCCCGCAAGGAGATCCTGGCCGAGGTGTGGCGGCAGACCTACGGCGGCGACCAGACGATCGACGTGCACCTGTCCTGGCTGCGCCGCAAGCTCGGGGAGACGGCGTCCAGCCCGCGCTATCTGCACACCGTGCGCGGGGTCGGGGTCCGGCTGGAGGCGTCCGGGCATCCCGCCGGGCCCGGGCCCGTCCCGGTGGAGCGCCGGACATGAGGCGGTTGCGGCACTCGCTGCGCTGGGCCCTGATCAAGGCCGCCGTGGCCGGTACCACGATGGTCGCGCTGGCCTTCCTCATCCCGCTCGGCCTGATGGTCCAGCAGACCGCCCGCGACCGGGCGTTCACGGCCGCGGAGCGGCAGGCGGCGGCGCTCGGCCCGGCCCTGGCCATCACCACCGACCAGGACGCCATAGCCCGGGCGGTGGCCTCGACGGACGCCGGTGCGCAGGGGCGGATGGCGGTGCACCTGCCGCCGGCCGAGGCGGACGGGGCCGGTGCGGGGGCGCTGCCGGGACCGGGCGGCGCCGCTGGCGGGGTGGCCTCGGCACCCGGCGGGACGGCCTCCGGCGGGACGGCCCCGGCGGGGAAGGTCTCGGACGGGACGGCGGCGGCCGCCGGCGCGGGGTCGGGGCCGGCCGCCGGCGCGACCATCGGTGAAGTCCGGGCGCTGGCCGCCGATGTGGCCAGCGCCGGGGGCCAGGGACGCTCGTTCACCGTCGAGGTCCCGGGCGGCTACGCGCTGCTCCAGCCGGTCGCGGTGGACACCGTCCGGACCGCCGTGGTCGAGGTGTTCGTGGCCGACGGGGACCTCACCCGGGGCGTCGCCACCGCCTGGCAGGTGCTCTCCGGAGTCGCGCTCGGCCTGGTCGCCGTCTCGGTGCTGGTCGCCGACCGGATGGGCGCCCGGATCGTCGGCTCGGCCCGCCGGCTCGCCGCCGCGGCCCGTTCGCTCGGCGCGGGCGACCTCGCGGTCCGGGTGCCGGTGGACGGCAAGCAGGCCGCCGGCAGCCCCGAGGAGCTGCGGGAGGCCGCCCACGCGTTCAACGCCATGGCCGACCGGGTGGTCCAGCTGCTGGCCGCCGAGCGGGAGTTGGCCGCCGACCTGTCGCACCGGCTGCGCACCCCGCTGACCGTGCTGCGGCTGAACGCGGCCTCGCTGGGCGAGGGCGACGCGGCCGACGCCACTCGGCACGCGGTGGCGCAGCTGGAGCGCGAGGTCGACCAGATCATCCGCTCGGCCCGGCGGGCACCCGAGGACGCGCCCGCCGTCACGGTCGGCTGCGACGCGGCCGAGGTGATCCGTGAGCGGGTCGGCTTCTGGTCGGCGCTCGCCGAGGACGAGGGCCGCCGCTGGCAGCTGGCCGGCGCGGACCGGGAGACACCGGTCCCGGTCCAGCGCGGGGACCTGGCCGCCGCCGTGGACGCGCTGCTCGGCAATGTCTTCCGGCACACGGGCGTCGGCACCGCCTTCTCGGTGGACGTGCTGGCCACCGGGAGTTCGGTGATCGTGCTGGTCGGCGACGCGGGCCCGGGCTTCACCGATCCGGAGGCGGCCCTGAAGCGGGGCGAGGGCCACGGCGGCGAGGGCTCGACCGGGCTCGGGCTGGACATCGTCCGCAAGTTCGCCGAGGCCACCGGCGGGGATCTCGCGCTCGGCCGGTCGGCGGTGCTGGGCGGGGCCGAGATCCGGCTGCGGCTGCGGTCCAGGCCGGACGGCATCCTCCCGCCCCGGACCGGTCGGCGCCGTGGCCGGGGATCGCTGTTCGCGCGCTGAGCAGGGGCGCCGTGGAGCGGTTGAAGAAAGGTTTCGGCGCCGGCCCGGGCCGGGGGCTGGACGCGGACCTCTTTCTTAAGCGCGCCGTAAGGGAGTTCTACCCCTGGCTCAGCAGACGGATTCCGGCCATTCCGTCCCGCTAGCGTCGTCCGGGTCGGCCGCGCCGGTCACCCCCCGACCGCGCATCTGCCAGCCCCGGAGGTACGCCCCATGACGACCCAGCAGCCCCCTCGCCGCCCCGGCGGCCGCCGTCGGCGCAGCCGCAGGGGCACGGTGCTCGGCGCCTCGGCGGTCGCCGCCGCCCTGGTCGCCGGCGGTGTCGTCGTCCTGGCCTCCTCGGCCAGTGCCGCCCCGCTCGGCGCCGTCTACACCCGCACCAGCGGCTGGGACTCCGGCTACACCGGCCAGTACCTGGTCACCAACCCGGCGGACCACGCGATCGAGGACTGGACGCTCACCTTCGACCTGCCCGCCGGCGCGAAGATCGACTCGCTCTGGAACGCCACCTTCACCGCCGAGGGCGGGCACATCACCGTGCGGCCCGAGTCGTGGAGCAAGCGGCTGGAGCCCGGGCGGAGCGTCGTGGTCGGCTACGTCGCCCAGGGCACCGGCCCGGCCCAGGCCGAGCCGGGCAACTGCCTGATCAACAAGACCTCCTGCAAGGCCGGGGACGGCACCGTGCCCACCCCGTCCGGCCGCCCGACCGGCAGCGCGTCGGCCTCGGCGTCCACCTCGCCGTCCGCCTCCGTCCCGGCGACCGCGACGGCCTCCGCCTCGGCCACCGCCACCGGGACCGGGACCGCCCGGCCCACCACCGGGGCGCCGAGCCCGACCGGCACCGCGACCGCCCGGCCGACCACTCCGACCCCGACGGCCAGCACTACCACCACCGTCGCGCCCACCACCCCGGTGCCCACGACCCCGGCGCCCACCGCCACCGCGACCGGCACCCCCGCCCCGGCGGGCGGCGGCCGCTTCGCGCCCTACGTCGACACCTCGCTCTACCCGCCGTACGACCTGGTCGCCACCGCCAAGGCCACCGGGGTCAAGGACTTCACCCTGGCCTTCGTCGTCTCCGGCGGCGGCTGCACCCCGAAGTGGGGCGGTGTGACCGAGCTCGCCGACGACGCGGTGGCGGCCCGGATCGGCGCCCTGCGGGCGATCGGCGGCGACGTCCGGGTCTCCTTCGGCGGCGCCAACGGCAGCGAGCTCGCCCTCGCCTGCTCCTCCGTCGCCGACCTGACCGCCGTCTACCAGCGGACCGTCGACGCCTTCGGCCTCACCCGGCTCGACTTCGACGTCGAGGGCGGCGCGATCGCCAACACCGCGGCCAACACCCGGCGCGCCCAGGCCGTCGCCCAGCTGCAGAAGAACGCCGCCGCCAAGGGCAAGGCCCTGGACGTCTCCTTCACCCTCCCCGCGCTCCCCTCCGGGCTGACCCAGGAGGGCGTCGACCTGGTCGCCGACGCCAAGAACAACGGTGTGACGATCGGGGCGGTCAACATCATGGCGATGGACTACGGCGACGGGGTCGCCCCCGACCCGCAGGGCCGGATGGGCAGCTACGCCATCGCCGCGGCCACCGCCACCCAGGCGCAGGTGAAGAGCGTGCTCGGCCTGGACGACGCGGCCGCCTGGCGCCGGGTCGCGGTCACCCCGATGATCGGCGTCAACGACGTGGCCAGTGAGGTCTTCACCGTCGCCGACGCCAAGCAGCTCGCCGAGTTCGCCAGGAGCAAGCACCTGGCCTGGCTGGCGATGTGGTCCGGCACCCGCGACAAGGCCTGCGAGGGCGGCGCCAAGGCGTACGCGGACGCGAGCTGCAGCTCGATCGTCCAGCAGCCGCTGGACTTCACCCGGGCCCTGGGCGCCTACACCGGCTGACCGGCCCGCCGGGCCCGTGACGGGCCACCGCCGACCGGCCCGCCGCGTCCGCCGACCTCGCGCGGCACCCTGCGGATCCGTCCGCCGGCCGTCCGTGCCCCGACCGCAACGGGGCACGGCCGGCCGGCTCCAATTCCCCAGTCATCACTCTCCGTGACGATGATCGACCCGACCCGTTCGTCGGGCATCCGGTATCGTCGCTGGTTGGCCGATCGGCGGACGGAGCGAGAAGTGACAGCGGTGCAAGACGAGCGCGGCGCGGTGGACACCCCACCCGACCTGACGCCCGCCCCCCTGTCGGACCGGCTGCGCTCGGCCCTCGGCGCGCCCGTCCGCGCCCTGCGCGAGGCCCCGCGCCGCCCGCTGCTGATCGTGTCCTTGCTCGCGCTGGTCTCCCTGCTCGGCTACGCGGTGGTGCGGCACTTCGCGCACACCTCGATGGTCGACATGATCGTCTACCGGGCCGAGGGCGCCGCCGTCGTCAACGGCGGGGACCTCTACGGTCTGCGCGTCACCCAGTGGAACCTGCCCGCCACCTACCCGCCGTTCGCCGCGATGCTGTTCGTGCCGACGACCTGGTTCCCGGTGCCGTTCCTGCGGGTCGCGATCACGCTCTGCAACCTCGGGCTGCTCGCGCTGTTCGCCCACCTGTCGTTCAAGCTGGTCGGCTGGCCGCGCCGGGACCTCCGCGCGATCGGCGTGATCCTGGTCACCGGCGCCGGCGTCTGGCTGGAACCCGTCTACACCACGCTGCGCTACGGCCAGATCAACCTCGCCCTGGCCTGCCTCATCCTCTGGGACCTCACCCGGCCCGACGGGAAGCGCAGCAAGGGCGTCGCGATCGGCATCGCCGCCGGCATCAAGCTCACCCCCGGCCTGTTCGCGGTCTACCTGCTGCTCACCGGCCGGATCCGGGCCGCGTTCGTGGCCGGCGCGACCTTCCTCGGCACCTTCCTGCTCGGCGCGCTCGTCCTGCCCGACGCCACCTGGGGCTTCTGGACCAAGTACCTCTACGACTCCTCGCGGGTCGGCAAGACCGAGGTCGTCGACAACCAGGCGCTCAGCGGCGCCGTCGCCCGGCTGCTGCACACCCCCGCACCGGGCCTCACCGGCACCCTGGTGGCCGTCGCCGTCGCGGTGGCCGGCCTCGGCGTCGCCACCTGGGCCGCCCGCAGCTCGCGCTGGCTGGCGCGCTCCGAGGCGTGGGGCGTCTGCTGCGCCGCCGTCACCGCCGTCCTGATCTCGCCGATCAGCTGGACCCACCACTGGGTCTGGTGCGTGCCCGTGCTGGTGCTGCTCGGCTGCGAGGCCGCGGTCGAACGGGCCCGCCCGGCCGCCGTCCGCAAGCTGCGCTGGCGGCTCGCCTTCGGGGCCACGCTGATCGCCTTCCTGTCGTTCGCGATGTGGCTCGCCAAGCCCAAGGGCGCGCTGGTGCTGGAGCTGTCGCCGCTGCACCAGATCCCGACCTCGGTCTACCCGCTCGTCGGGATCTGCTTCCTGCTGGCCGCCGCGCTACGCGTACGGGCCCGGCGCCTGGCGGCCGGGGCGGCACCGACCGCGCTGCCCGGTCAGCGCGACGGCGGTTCGTCGGAGTCCGCGCGCGAGCGTCAGCAGGCCCCCGCGGCCCGCTGACTCGGCCCGGGCGCCGGGGAGGGCCGGACGGGCGCCGGTGAGGCACCGCCGGTCCGGCCGATCCGTGCGGCGGGCCGGGACGCGACGCCTCACGCGAGCAGCTCGGCCAGCGAGCCGTCCATGTCCAGCGCGGCCATCTCGCTGCCCGGCGGCACCAGCCGGTGCGCCCGCTCCAGCCAGGCGGCCACCACCGGCAGCGGCGCCTCCAGCAGCGCGTCCCCGGCCGGGGAGCTCAGCGCCAGGCAGAGCACGCTGCGCCGTCCCGACCGGGTCGGCCAGATCCGCACATCGCCCTGGCCGCAGGGCCGGAAGGTGCCCTCCACCAGCAGCTCGCGGGCGAACACCCAGGTCACCGGCGAGCCGGTGTCCAGGTGGAAGGTGATGTGCACGGCGTACGGGTCGTGGCTGCCGTAGGACAGCCGGGCGGGGACGGGGACGCTGTGCTCGGGGGAGAGCACCAGGTTGAGCTCCAGCTCGTGCTCGACCACGCTCGTCGGGCGCTCCATGATCGGGTTCCTCTCTGCCTGCGGTTCGTGCCCGGTGTCGGGCCCTGTCACCTGGGAGAGCGCGGCCCGGGAGCGCTCTTACACGGGTTTCCGGAATTTCTTCGGCCCGGGATTCCCGGCGGACGTCCGGGCGGGCGGGTGCGGGGGCGGACGCTTAGGGCGGGACTCCGCGGCGGGTCCGTTGCCGGGGGTGCACGGAGTGGTGAATGGGGCAGGGCGGGCGCGTGGTCGGGCATGTGCGCCGTCTTCCTTACCGTGGGCGGCCCCGGGCTGTCCCCCGAATGGGCAACTTCGCACCGCGCCCCCGCCGAGGTACTACGCTTTGTGACTGCCCGGCGACTGTCCGCCTCCTCGGCGGCACCCCCTCGCGCGCGCCGACGGCGGAGCCATCCGGGTCGCCCGTGCCACCGTCGCGCACCCCGCTCGCCGGGCGAGCCGCATCGGCCCTGCCAGGAAAGAGACCCCCATGACGGACCGGCCCCACGCCGGCGGCAGCACGGAGACGGCCGTCGGCCCCGCGCCGGGCTACTACCCCGACCCGTCCGTTCCCGGTTTCGTCCGCTACTGGGGCGGCTCGGCCTGGGTGCCCGGCACCAGCAGGGCCGCCCCGGCCGAGGGCGAGGTGCTGGAGCCGCCCCGGTACGCGACCCGCCGCCCCGCCGCCGCGGGCGCCGGCGCCGGGGCCCGGTACGTGCCGCCGCCGGTGGCCGCCGAGCCGGTGCCGGTGTCCGTGTCGATGCCGGTGTCCGTGCCGGTGCCGGAACCGGCGTCCGGCGGGGACACCGGGCCGGTGTACCTGGACCGGACGGCGGGCGGGGCGTCGTTCACCTTCGCGGCCCCGGGCAACGGCCCGGTGTTCCGCCGCGGCGGGGAGCCGGTGGTGGTCGACGGGACCGCGGGACCGGTGCCCGACCCCGTACCGGAGGCGCCGGCCCAGCCGGCACCGGAGCCGGCCGGCTGGCAGGTGGACCCCCGGGCGCAGCGAGGCCTGATGGAGACGGGGACCGCGCCGCGGTGGGTGTCCTGGGGTGTCCTCCCCGGCGGGGAGGAGCCGTCCGGCGCGGTGGCTGCCGAGGTGCCCGCCGTGGTCGAGATGTCCGTACCGGCCTCCGAACCGGCTTCCGTGCCGCCCTCGGGGCCGGCGTCGCCCGTCACCTCCGGCCCGGACGAGCGGCGTTCCGTCCCGGCGGCGAGGGTCGCGGCCCCGGTGCCGTCCGCCGTCGTGGAGTCCCCGGTGCGGCCGGAGCCGGATGAGGAGGGGGCGGTGGATGTGGTGGAGGCCGTCGAGCCGCCCCCGGCCGCCGCCGTTCCCGCCCGCCGTCCGGTCCCCGCCGCTCCCGCCGCTCCCGCCGTCACCGCCGCTGCCACGGCGCCCGCCCGGGCGTCGTCCGCCTCCCCCCGCCGCCGCACCGGGGCGGCACCGGCGCCCCGCCCCGCCGGCCTCGGCCGCCGGCTCGTCGCCCGGCTGGTCGACACCGCCGTCCTGGCCGTGGTCGCCGTCGCCGCCGGAGTCCCGCTCGGCCGCTCCGTCGAGGCCCACCTCCAGCGCAAGCTCGACCAGGCCCGGATGGCCAGCAGTCTCACCCGCCGTCAGGTGGACGTCTGGCTGGTGGACGGCACGGTGCTCGGCAAGGTCGCCGTTCTGCTCGGCATCCTGCTCTTCGTCGGCCTGCTCTACGAGGCCCTGCCGACCGCCCGCACCGGCCAGACCTTCGGCAAGCGGCTCGCCCGGATCCGGGTGGTCGCCACGGCCCGGGCGGGCTCGGCCGCCGTCCCGGACCGTCCCGGGCTCGGCCGTTCCCTGGTCCGCTGGCTGGTCGGGCAGGTGTCGGCGCTGCTGGTGGTCGGCCTGCTCTGGCCGCTGTTCGACCGCCCGGCCCGGCGCGGCTGGCACGACCGGGCGGCCCGCACCCGGGTCGTCCGGCTCTGAGTCCTGCCCTGGCGGCTGCCTCGGCTGACAAAACGGACTGAATATCCCGAATCCACAGAATGCGTGATGTTCTACTCGGGGAATGAGTACCTACGACCCCTCAGGCCCCGAGCCGGAGGGGGGCGGCAAGCCCTCCTTCGGCAAGCAGCCCCCGCAGCAGGGCGGCGGCACGCCGGAAGGTGCGCCGTCGGACCCGTACGGCACCCCGCCACCCCCCGGTGGCCCCGGAGCCGGCGGCCCCGGCGCGTACGGCGGCACCTACGGCGGAGCCCCCGGCGGCCAGGGCCCCTACGGCCAGTCGCCCTACGACCAGCCGCCGCCCGGGCAGGGCCCCGCCGGATACGGCACGCCCGGCGGCGGCCCCGTCCCCGGGATGCCCCCGCTCGGCACCTGGCCCAACCGGATCGTCGCCCGGCTGATCGACTACGTGCTGGTCCAGGCCGTCGCCGTGATCCTGATCCTGCCCTTCGCCAGCCTCACCGACCGCTCCGGTTCGGCCGGCTCGTTCTGGCTCGCCTGCGGGCTCTACCTCGTCTACGACGGAGTGATGCTCGGCCGGGACGGCCAGACCCTCGGCAAGAAGGCCATGAAGGTCCGGGTCGCCATGCTGGTCGACGGCAACACCCCGACCCAGTCGGCCGCCTGGACCAGGGCGGCGGTCTTCATCCTGCCCGCCGTGCTCTGCTGCGCCGTCCTCTGGTGGCTGATCGACGGCCTGTTCGGCGTGTTCGACAAGCCGTACCGGCAGTGCATCCACGACAAGGCCGCGCGGACCGTGGTGGTCTCCACGACCTGAACCGGCCCGACCGGCCCGAGGTGCCTGAGCCGGCCCGAGTGGCCTGTTACTCGTGCCCGCCGACCGGCGTGCGGTGCTCCGCGCGCCGGTCGGCCGCGTGCGGGGTCGGCGCCGCGAGCACCGTCACCAGGGTGCCCAGCGCGAGCGCGAAGAGCACCACCACGGCGACCCCCAGGACGCCCGAGACACCAGTGGCGGCCAGCAGGGCGACCGTGGCGGCGACCACGGTGAAGACACCGAGCGCGAACTGCGCGGTGGTCGGGCGGTGCGACATGGCGGAGTCCTTCGCGCGTCGGGGGGAACGAGCGGGCCGTTGCCGGGGCGGACGCCGGCCGCCCCGGTGAGCGTTCCGGCGGTCGTCCGCGGCATTCCGTCCAGGCTAGCCCGGCGCGCCCGGGGCACGGGGGGCGCACGGGCTCACGGAACCGCCCCCGAGCCCGTCCGCCCCGCTCGGTACCGTGGGCCCGACCGCACCACCGCACCACGCACCAGGGGGAACCGCCGTGCCCATCCCCGCCGACTGGCCCACCACCGAGGCCGAGGCGCTCGCCGAACAGGAACGCCTGCGCCCGCTCGTCCGGCCGACCGGGGCGCTCGCCGCCGCCCCGGCCTCCTCCGTTCCGGCCTCCTCCGTTCCGGTCGGCGACGACCGGCTGATCGCCGGCGTCGACGTCGCCTACGACGACGAACGGGACCTCGTCGTCGCGGCCGCCGTGGTGCTCGACCGCGCCACCCTCGCCGTCGTCGACGAAGCCACCGCCACCGGACGCATCGCCTTCCCCTACATCCCCGGCCTGCTCGCCTTCCGCGAGATCCCCGCCGTCCTCGACGCCCTCGACGCCCTCACTCACCGCCCCGGCACCGTCGTCTGCGACGGCTACGGCCTCGCCCACCCGCGCCGCCTCGGCCTCGCCAGCCACCTCGGCGTCCTCACCGGCCTGCGCACCCTCGGCGTCGCCAAGACCCCGTTCACCTTCGACCACCAGCCCCCCGGCCCCGACCGCGGCGACCGGACCCCGCTCACCGACCCGGCCACCGGAGAGGAGGTCGGCAGCGCCGTCCGCACCCGGGCCGGCGTCAAACCCGTCTTCGTCTCCGTCGGACACCGCATCGGCCTCACCGAAGCCGTCGGGACCACCCTCGCCCTCACCCCCCACTACCGCCTCCCCGAAACCACCCGGCACGCCGACTCGCTCTGCCGCCGCGCCCTCGCCGCCCTCACCGCCACCGGCGCCACCGGCGCGACCTCGGACGTGAACTGACGGCACGCCAGGGGCCCGGATCGTGTGTTAGACATGACCGGATCACCAGAACCGTGAACGACACACCGGCCGGACGCACGGGGGAGGCGCCGCAGTGGCAACGGGGAGCGGAACGGGAAACGGAACGGGATCGACCGGCGGAGCCGGACGCGGCTACCGCGTCGAGGTCGAACAACTGCGCGCCTTCGCCGCCCAAGTGCGGCTGCTCCTCGCCGAGTTCCAGCACCACGCGGACGGCACCGCCACCCACGGCCGCAGCGGCATCGGCCCCAAGGCCCTCGGCACCTTCGCCGAGGCCACCGACCTGCACGGCCGCTACCAGACCATGCGCGACGGCCTGCGCGACGTCCTCGACCAGCTCCAGGAAGCCGTCGACGAGGCCCAGAAGAAGGCCGAACTCACCGCGACCAACTACGAGGAACAGGAACACCGCACCAGGACCAAGCTGAAACTCGGCGACGACGGCTGGTCCGTCGCCAACCCCTCCGCCACCAGCACCGCCGCCTACGCCCGGACCACCGCCCCGGCCCGGCACGACGACGGGAAGGGCGTCCGATGAAGTACACCGACTTCCGGCAGTTCAGCCACGCCGAACTCCGCGCCATGGTCCAGGCCCTCAACCCCGGCGAGGTGATGGCCGCCGCCGACCCCTGGCGCCGCGCCGCCGACACCCTCAAGGCCATCCGCACGACCCTTACCCGCGCCAGCACCGAGGCCGCCACCACCTGGGAAGGCAGCACCAGCGACGCCTTCCACACCCGCATGCTCCACCTCGCCACCACCATCAACACCGCCGCCTCCTACGCCAACGACGCGGCCATCACCCTCAAGGCGGTCTCCGAGGCCATCGCCGAGGCCAAACGCAACATGCCCGAGGAACCCAGCGGCTGGGCCCAGTTCAAGGACGGCGTCGGCGACACCTTCTCCTCCCTCTTCGGCGCCGACGACGAGGACGCCCGCACCGACATCGCCAACCAGAAGAAGGCCGAAGCCGCCACCGTCCTCCAAACCCTCGCCATGCACTACCGCACCGCAGCCCCCATGCTGAAGCCACCCCCACCCCCGGGGCGGCTGCCGAAGCCGGGAGAGAAGGCCGATTACACGGATCTGCCTGAGGACGGCGACGCCGGAGCGAGTGGATACGCGGCTGTGGGTGGCTTTCTCGGCGGCGTCGGGGCAAGCAGTCCCGGGCCGGGTACGGCGCCCGCCTCCCGTTCGCGGGGTACGGGAGTAGTGGATCCTCAGACGGGCAGTACTGGAAGCTCGGCCTCCCGGCCGGTGAGTCCGTCGTTCTCGAAGCCACCGCCTGCTCCCTCCGACCCCGGTGTCAAAGGTGGGGTTGCCATTCCGCCACCCAAGTCCGCGCCGGTGAGCTTCGGTTCCGGAACGGTAGTGGACGGCACCGAGCCCGGTTTCTCTCAGGCGCCCGGTAGGAGGCCGGACCCGAGCAGTACGTCCCTGCTCGGTACGCCGGGGAGCGGTGGCAATCAAGTTCTGCCGAACAGCCCTGTGGCCCAGCCGGTTGCGTCGCAGGGAACTGGCGGCACATCTCCTCATCCGAGCGGGACGGTGCAGCCCTTCACTCCCGTCGGAAGCCAAGGGACCGGCTCGGGGGCTCGGCGCGACACATCAGGACCTGAGGCTGTGCGGGCCGGCAAGGAAGGGGTATCAGGCCGCAACGCCGCTGGTCGCAGTGGTGCAGCCTTCGGTGCGGCGGGCGTGCCTGGCATGAGTGGAGGCGGGACCGCCGGCGCTGGTTCTGCCCGGGGGAGAGGCACTGCCGGAGGTGCAGCCGGGCGCGCCGGAGGCACGGTCGTCGGTGTCGGTGACCGGCCCGGTAAGGGTGGCGGAGGCAAGCAAGCCTTCACCGAAGGCGGCTCGGGGTTGGGAGCGCGCGGGCGGATCCAGCCGGAGACCGGTGGCAGGAGTCCTTCGACGCAGGCGCCTTTGATGCCCCTCGGCAGCTCCGGCAGAGGAAGGAAGGACGAGGAGAACAAGCGGCGACGTCCCGACTACCTGGTCGAGGACGAGGAGACCTGGGCGTCCGACGAGCCCGCAAATCCGAACGTGGTGGAATGACGGTCGGCCTTCGGGCCCGGGCCAATCGATCGGTTGCCCTGCGGGTCGTTCGGACCTGGGGCAGCCTCTGCGCTGAGTGGGGTGGCAGGGCTTGAGTGGCTGGCGTCTGAGTCGCGGGGCAGCCGTGTTGGCGGGGGTGCTGCTGGCAGCGGTCGGTGCTGGGGCGTCCCGCGCCGACAGCGTGAGGGACTCTCAGTGGCCGCTTGCCACGTACCGGGCCGAGTCCGCTGTCTGGCCGGTCTCGCAGGGGGACGGTGTCACGGTCGCGGTCATCGACAGCGGTGTGCTGAAGGACCATCGAGACCTCACGGGACAGGTACTGGCAGGTAAGGACTTCACCGGGGCGAACACCGACGGCACGGTGGACGCTGACGGCCACGGAACCGGTATGGCCAGCCTCATCGCTGGCCATGGTCACGGGGATGGGGCCGGCATCATGGGTCTGGCTCCCAAGGCCAAGATCCTTCCGGTTCGGATCCCGATGGAGGGGGAGTCGCTCTCGCCGCGGTCGGAGCTCGCCATGGCGATCCGCTATGCAGCCGACCACGGTGCGAGCGTCATCAGTATGTCCATCGGTGGAGTTTCCGGGACCGATCCCGAGGCGCGTGCGGCCGTCAAGTACGCGGTAGACAAGGACGTAGTCCTGGTGGCAAGCACAGGCAACGAGACGAGTTCCGTCCTCTACCCGGCGGCCTTCCCCGGGGTCGTCGCGGTCGGAGCCGTCGACCGGAACGGCCAACTCTGGAGCAAGTCCAACGTCGGCCCCGAGACCACCCTGGTGGCGCCCGGCGCGGACATTCCCCAGGCCGGCGCCAAGTCGACGAGTGCGCAGGGCATCGGTAACGGGACTTCCGACGCCACCGCCTACGTCTCCGCCACCGCCGCCCTGATCCGGGCGAAGTACCCGTCGCTCTCCGCCGGGCAGGTCATCAATCGGATGATCAAGTCCGCCTCGGCGCCCGGCGACGGGTCGGCGGTGCCCAGCAACCGGTACGGGTACGGGGTGTTGGCGCCGGGGAAGGCGTTGGAGGTGAATCCGGCGGTGGACGGGGGGTCGCGGGAGAATCCGCTGGTGGGGCGGGTGGAGTCGCAGGGGAGTGTGCCGCCGCCCTCGGAGGAGGCGTGGGAGTCGCCGGAGGCCGTGGCGCCGGTGGCGGACGGGGGGAACCGCGGGGTGCGGTGGGTGCTGGTGGGGGCGGCGGGGGTCGCCGGTGCGGTGCTGGTGGGCGGTGTGGTGGCGGTGCTGGTGGTGCGGGGGCGGCGTCGGCGGGACCGGGCGGCCGCGGCGGCGTACCAGGGGTATCCGCCGCCGCGGCAGGGGTGAGGGGCTATTCGGCGACGGCGATCTGCTCGCGGTGGCGGGCGGCCGGGCCGGTGAGCTGGTCGGTGACGGCGGTGGCGAGGTCGGCCTGGGCGATCCGGTCGCCGAGGACCTGGGGGCCGCCCACGCGGTAGTGGCCGGTGCCGGGGGCGGTGCGGTCGAGGTCGAGGGGCGGGGTGACGACGACCCAGTCGAGGGTGGCGGGGGAGTCGCGGAGCAGGTCGAGGGCGGCGGCGTGGCCGAGGGAGAAGGCGCGGTGGGCCTCGGGGAAGGCGGGGTCGTCGTGGACGGCGACCCCGGGGGCGGTTTCCAGGGTGGTGGCGATGCCGACGTGGACGAGGCGGTGGACGCCCGCGGTGGCTAGGCCGGTGATCAGGGCGCGGGTGGCGGCGGGGTAGAAGTCGCCGGCGGGGACGTCGGGCGTGTAGACGGTGCTGACGGCGGCGGCGTGGCCCCGGGCGGTGGCGGTGACGGCGGCGGGGTCGGTGACGTCGCAGGGGGCCAGGGTGATCCCGGGGCCGGCCAGGTCGGGGTGCCGTTCGGGGGCGCGGACGGCGGCGGTGACGGTCAGTCCGCGGCGTCGGGCCTCGGCGACGACGGCGCGGCCGACCTGGCCGCCGGCGCCGAAGACGACGAGGTCGGTGGTGGTGGCGGGGGTGCGGTTCATGGCGGTCTCCGTCGGTGGGTCAGGGGCGGTGGCCAGGGGGGCCGTCCGCCGTCGCGGTGACGGTAGACCGGGGGGTGCCGGTTACTTCAACGGTACCGGCGGGGACCTCTGTTCGGTTACGGTCGGGGGATGACTCGGACCGTGCCCGCGCCGCTGCCACCGGACCTCTTCGACCCGGACTGCCCCGTGCCGACGGTTCCGGTGCTGGGCGGGAAGAAGTGGGCCTGGCGGATCCTGCGCTGTCTGGAGGGCGGCCCGCGCCGCTTCTCGGAGCTGCGGGTGCCGCTGGTGGGGATCACGGCGAAGGTGCTGACCGAGTCGCTGCGGTCGATGGAGCAGGACGGCGTGCTGGAGCGGACGGAGTTCCCGGAGAACCCGCCGCGGGTCGAGTACGCGCTGACGCCGCTCGGGCGGACGCTGCTGGGGCCGATGGACGCGGTGTGCGAGTGGAGCCGGGCGAATCTGGCGGAGCTGCTCGCCGCGCGGCAGGCCTTCGAGCTCGCGGAGCGGTAGGGCTGGCAGGATTTCGGTGGCCGCTGGCGCTGACGCCGCTGGTGGGGGCGGTCGGGGCGCGGCCATCCTGGGCGCATGACCGATTCCGAGCACACCTCGCCCGAGCCCGCCGTCACCGCGGACGCGGCAGCCGCCGTCACCGCGGACGCCGCCGCCGACGCGATCGTCCCCGACACCAAGGACTGGACCTGGGTGCTGGAGCAGCCCTGCGCCGACTGCGGGCTGGACGCCGGCGCCGTGGTGCGGGAGGACGTGGCCGGGATGGTCCGGGCGAACGCGGCCGGCTGGACGGCGGTGCTGGGCGGCGACCCGGAGGCGCTGCGCCGTCGTCCGCGTCCGGAGATCTGGTCGGACCTCGAATACGCGTGTCACGTCCGCGATGTCTTCCGGCTGTTCCGCGTCCGGCTGGACCTGATGCTGGACCAGGACGACCCGCTGTTCGCCAACTGGGACCAGGACGCGACGGCGGTCGCCGAGCGCTACGGCGAGCAGCGGCCGACCGTGGTGGCGGTGGAGCTGGCGGAGGCTGCGGAGGCGTTGGCGGCGGCGTTCGAGGGGGTGGCGGGCGCGCGGTGGGCGCGGACCGGCAACCGCTCCGACGGGGCGCGCTTCACGGTGGAGTCGTTCGCCCGCTACCTGATCCACGACCCGGTCCACCACCTGTACGACGTGACGGGCGAGCAGGTCTGAGCACGGGGCCCGTGGGCGGGCCCGAGCGGTCCGGGTCTGGCCGGGTCGGTCCGGGGCGGGCCCGGGCGGCGGCTCACCAGCCGGAGGCCTCACGCAGCATGGTGCGGCGAAGCCGGCCGGCCACGCTGGCGGTGTCGGTGCCGATGACGTCGGCGATCTCGGGCGCAGCGAGACCGACGACGTAGTGCAGGATCGCGAGATCGTCGTCGGCGGCGTGGCCGGGACGGTCCTGGGCGGCGGGGCGGGCGGCGGGCAAGCCACTCTGCCGGGTGTGCTCGTCGACGGTGGCGCGCAGGATCTGCCAGGCGTGCGCGGTGGGATTCGAGCTCCCCAGTAATTCGCGCCACTCGACGGCGATTTCGGCGAAGGCCTGTTGGACGGCGCCGGTCGCCCGGTCCGGGTCGGGCAGCCAGACCCGGGCGTAGCTGAGGTACCGCGGCCGGTGCAGTTCGCAGAAGGCCGCGAACTCCAGCGGTACGGCGGGTGGTTCGCCGGGCCCCGGGGGTGGCTCGGCGGTGCTGTCGTGGCGTTGGGTCATCTCGGCTTCTCGGCAAGTGAGATGGGCATCTGACGGTCGATCATCTGTGCTCACTCTACGGTAGGCGCTCGGTGCGCTGGGTTACCAATCGGATGGAATGCCCGGAAGGAGTCGCCGTGCGGCCGGTTCCGGCGGTGGCCGGGTGGGGTCCGGCGTGCGGTGCGGCGGTGGCGGAGGGGCGTGGAGTGCTGCGCAGTGGTGTCAGAGGCTGGGGTGCGGTGCTTCGTGGCCGGTCAGCGGGGTGGCACGGCGGTGGTGGCGGATCGGTCGGTGCGCCACCGCGGGGGGTGTGATGTGCCACCGTAAGCGGTTCGGCGGTTCCCGTCCACGCCTGCGGCGCGAAGCCGCGCCCGCACCACCGGGCGCACCACCGCTCGCGCGCTGGGTGGGCCGGGCCGGGCTGCGGCGATGACGCGGGCAGCGGCCTGGCGGAGCGGTTCCGGATGGGGTGGGGCGGTGGGCCGGCCCCGTCGCACGCATCCCGCGTGCCCGGCCCTTCGTCGGCGGATCGCCGTGTACGAGCAGAGAGTTGACGAACTGTCAGGTTGTATTGCGGGTCTTCGTCGGAGCGGTCAGGTCGTCCGGTGCGGTGCCCCGGGCGAGTTGGGCGGGGAAGGTGTCGGTGGCCCGGCGGCGGGCGCGCCGCGCGGCCGCCGCAGCCGCGGCCCCTGCGGTGCGGGCCACTTCCTCGGCCACGGCCAGCCGTTCCCGTTCGTGCTCCCGGCCCCGGAGGTCCTCGGGGCGGAGGTCGGCCGTGCCGTGGTCCGCGGTCCCGCGTCCCGCCGGGTCGCCGTCCGGGGCACCGCGGCCCGCGGCCGTACGGTCCGGCGTTGTACGGTCCGCGGCCGCACCGTCCCGGGCGGCGGGCCCCGGGGCGGGATGCTCCGCGGCTTCGCGGCCAGGGTCCTCCCGGAGCTCGCGCAGCTCGTGCGCGGTGCCCTCGGCGGCCTCGTGCGCGGCCCTGGTGGCCGTTCGCAGGCGGGCCGCCCCGGAAGCCCCTCGGACCCGTCCGGGGGCGGTGCGCGCCGCTTGTTCCTCGGCCGCCTGTCTAGCCGCCAGGTAGGCCTGGACGGCTGCCATCCCGTAGACGGGCTGGATCAGTTGGTGGCCCTTGAAGAAGGGGCGGGCGGGCGCGAATCCGGCGGCGACCACGAGGTCGCGGATCTCGGCTATCTCCGCTTCGCTGCGCGCGGTGAAGCGGACCTCCCAACCCTTCTTGTAAGTATGGCCCTGTGCGCCGCTGCGGCGGGCCGGGTCCGGCCGGCGGACGTATCCGGGCAGGCGTCCGAGGCGGAGCTGGGCCGCGCGGAGGCCGGCGGTCTCGTCACGTGACATGTACTAAGGGTAGGCAATCCGGCGGGCTGGAGTGACGCCCGGAGGTGACTTTGCCGTATGTGCTTGGTCACGCACGGTCAGACGGCCAGGTGGTCGATCGAGAGTGATCGAGTATGACAAGACGATGATCACCCATTCCTCCGAATGGGTGAGGGTATGAGGACTTTAGTGCGGGCTGGTCCCGGTTTCGCGACGGTTGGGTAACAGTGCGTCAGGCGGCCGGGAAAGGCCCCGGAGCGTTGGGGATGGTGTCGGCATGAGCTACCGGATTCCCACGCCGCCGCCCTCCCTGGAGGAGCTGGCGCGCCGTCAGCAGAACGTCCTCACCGCCGGTCAGCTGCGCGCCAGGGGCGTGCCGTCCCGGGTCGTCAGCGAGCACTGCCGCCGCGGCGGGCCCTGGCAGCGGCTGCTCCCCCGGGTCTATCTGATGCAGTCCGGCGAGCCCTCGCCGGAGCAGCGGATGTGGGCCGCGCTGCTGTACGCGGCGCAGAACGGCCGGGAGGAGGGGAGCCGGGAGGGGGCGGTGATCACCGGCGCGGCCGCGCTCGCGCTGTACGGCTTCGCCGCGGTGCCCCGGCTGCCGGCGGTCACCGGGGTGGACGTGCTGGTGCCGCGCCAGCGCCGGCTGAAGGACGCCGGGGAGGTGCGGATCCGGCGCACCGAGCGGGAGTTGGTGGCACGCTCGGTGCACGGCCTGGCCTGTGCGCCGGTCGCCAGGGCGGTGGCCGACGCGCTGCGCGAGTGGACCTCCGCCGAGTGGGCGGCCGGCGCCGGCGCCGGGGTGTTCGCGCCCGCGCCGGTCCGGGAGGTGCTCTCCGAGGCCGTCCGCCGGCCCGAGCTGCACTGTCCGGTGGGGGAGTTGGCCGCCGAGCTGGCCGAGTCCGGGCTGACCGCCGACCCCCGGGTGCGGGCCGTGCTGGACGGCCTGCTGGCCGCCGACCGGGACCGGGTGCTGGACCGCGTCGGCGAGCTGGTGGACGAGTGGCTGCTGCCGGTGCCGCTGACCTCCCCGGAGCTGCGGATGCGCGGCGGCACCTACGTCGCCGTGCCGGACCTCTACTGGCCGCAGGCGGGTGTCGCGGTCGAGGTCGACTCGGAGCTGCGCTGCGTCAGCGAGGGCGAGGCGGCCTGGGTGCGCGGCGGGCAGCACCGGATGGAGTACCTCGGGGTCCGGGTGGTGTACGTCTCCGGCGCGCGGCTGGCCGGGGACGCGGACGCGGTCGGCGCCGAACTGCGGGAGGCCTTCCGGCTGGGCGGCACCGACGTGGTGGAACTGCTGGTCACCGAGCGGTGAGCGCCCGGGAGCCCGGCGCGGCCGGCGCGGCCGCCGGAAGGTCCGAACAGTCGGGACGGGGCCCGGCTCAGCCCCCGACCATCGGGGTGCCGACCAGCTCCACCCCGGCCGCCCGCAGCTCGTCCAGCGCGGCGGCGGTGGTCGGCGCGGCCACCCCGGCGGTGAGGTCGAGCAGTACCCGGGTGCGGAACCCGGCCCGCGCCGCGTCCAGTGCGGTGGCCTTGACGCAGTGGTCGGTGGCGATCCCGACCACGTCCACCTCGGTGACCTGCCGCTCGCGCAGCCACTCCGTGGGCCCCCGGTCGTTCTCGTCCACGCCCTCGAAGCCGCTGTAGGCCGCGGCGTAGGCGCCCTTGTCGAAGACCGCCTCGATCGCGCCGGAGGTGACGGAGGGCGCGAAGTTCGGGTGGAAGCCGACCCCTTCGGTACCCGCGACGCAGTGCACCGGCCAGCTGTGCACGAAGTCGGGCTCGTCGGAGAAGTGGTCGCCCGGGTCGATGTGGTTGTCCCGGGTGGCGAGGATGTGCCGGTAGCCGGGGGCGGACTCGGCGATGAGGTCGGTGATCGCGGCGGCCACCTCGGCCCCGCCCGCGACGGCCAGGCTGCCGCCCTCGCAGAAGTCGTTCTGCACGTCGACGACGATCAGTGCCCGGTGCATGGCTGGTATTCCTCGGTCCGGTGGGGTCCTGCGGAGGACGTGGGGAGGGGGCGTGAGGGGACCTCAGGCCCTGTGTGAGGGGAACTCTACGGTCGACTGTAGGCAGTGGCATCCGGGGGCGGAAGGCCCGGGGAGGGCCCGGCCCGTCGGCCCGTGGACGAACCGTCGCGCCGACCGGCGCCGCGCGGACCCGCCCCGCCCCGCCGACCCCGGAGTCACACCTGCAGCTCGGTCGCCAGCACCGGATCGCCCTTGGAGAGCTGGGTCGCCGACAGCGGCAGCGCCGCCCGGGCCCGGACGTGCCGCTCGCGCGCGGCCTCCAGCGGCTCCCGGCCGACCACCTCGCCGGCCTTGACCAGCGGCACCTGCACCAGGTGCGGGGCCAGCTCGGCCGGGACCGGTCCGGTGCCGACCACCTCGGCGTCGGCGACGCCGTCCGCGTCCGGCCGCCGGGCGGCCCACTTGCGCCCGCCGACACTGGTCTTGCCGCCGGCCGAGCGCTTGGCGACCGGGACCAGCGGCCCGTCCGGACCGGCCGCCCGGGCGACCAGCTTGTAGACCATCGCGCAGGTCGGGTGCCCGCTGCCGGTGACCAGGCTGGTGCCGACGCCGTAGCCGTCCACCGGGGCGGCGGCGAGCGCGGCGATCGCGTACTCGTCGAGGTCGGAGGTGACGATGATCCGGGTGCCGGTGGCGCCGAGCTCGTCCAACTGGCGGCGGACCCGGTGGGCGAGCAGCGTGAGGTCGCCGGAGTCGATCCGCACGGCGCCCAGCTCGGGGCCGGCCACCTCGACGGCGGTGCGCACGGCCTCCCGCAGGTCGTAGGTGTCGACCAGCAGGGTGGTGCCCCGGCCCATCGAGTCGATCTGCGCCCGGAAGGCGTCCCGCTCGCTGTCGTGGACGAGGGTGAAGGCGTGCGCCGCGGTCCCGGTGGTCGGGATGCCGTAGGTGAAGCCGGCCTCCAGGTCGGAGGTGGCGGTGAAGCCGGCCACGTAGGCGGCGCGGGCGGCGGTGACGGCGGCCCGCTCGTGCGCGCGCCGGGCGCCCATCTCGATCACCGGGCGCCCGCCGGCCGCGGAGGTCATCCGGGAGGCGGCGGCGGCGATCGCCGAATCGTGGTTGAGGATCGAGAGGATCACCGTCTCCAGGATCACCGCCTCGGCGAAGCTGCCCTCGACGGTGAGCAGCGGGGAGCCGGGGAAGTAGACCTCGCCCTCGGGGTAGCCGTGGATGTCGCCGGTGAACCGGTAGTCGGCGAGGTAGCGCAGGGTCTCCTCGTCGACGATCCGCTCGCCGGCGAGCCAGTCGAGCTGGGCGGAGGTGAAGCGGAAGCTCTCCACGGCGTCCAGGACCCGGCCGGTGCCGGCGACCACGCCGTAGCGCCGGCCCGCGGGCAGCCTGCGGGTGAACACCTCGAAGACGGAGCGGCGGTGCGCCGCCCCGCTGCGCAGGGCGGCCTGGAGCATGGTGAGCTCGTAGCGGTCGGTGAGCAGCGCGGTCGAGCCGGCCGCAGTCACGGAAGTGGCGTCCATGAGGATGATGCTACTACCCCTTAGCGTCAGAGTGACGATTTCTCGTGGCGGATCGTCGGCGGGCGCGTCGGCGGGCCTCTCGCGGGCCCCTCGCGGGCGGGCCGGGGACGGTCCGCGGGCGGGCCGGGACCGGGTCGTGGGGCCGGGGGCGGAATCGCCCCGAGGTCCCCCGGATGGCAGCATGGGGCTGAAGGGGCACGTGCAAACCACGTGACGGCCAGGTGGGAGCCACCTGGAGAGCCAGGCGACAGGAGGGACCCCGCGGTGAGTGTCGCGCCCGTGGAGATCGAGCGCCCGGAGGTCGAGGGCGTACCGGTGGCGGAACCGGACACCCCCTGGGTCACCATCGTGCACAACGACCCGGTCAACCTGATGAGCTACGTCCAGTACGTCTTCCAGGCCTACTTCGGCTATCCGAAGGACAAGGCCAGGAAGCTCATGATGGAGGTGCACACCAAGGGCCGGTCCGTGGTCTCCAGCGGCTCGCGCGAGGAGATGGAGCGCGACGTGCAGGCGATGCACGGCTACGGTCTCTGGGCCACCCTGCAGCACGACTGAGGCCGCGGCGCCCGCTGGGGTGACAGTGGTGACGACGGCGACGATGACGGCGACGAAGACGAAGACGGGCTGACCGATACCGATGGCTGGGTTGTTCGAGAGTGCCGGTGACGGGGGCGCGGTGCTCGCGCTGGACGAGCTGGAGGCCTCCATCCTGCGCTCGCTGGAAGTGCAGATGCTGGAGCTGATCGGGCCGGGCCCGGGCGGGGACGGCGGTGACCCGCTGGCGGCGCTGTTCGCGGAGGGGCCGACCGAGGCGCCCGCGGACCCGGCGCTGGCGCGGCTCTTCCCCGATGCCTACGGGGATCCCGCCGGACCGGCCGACCCGGAGGCCCGGGAGGCGGCCGGGGAGTTCCGCCGCTTCACCGAGCCGGACCTGCGGACCCGCAAGCGGGAGGACGCGCTGTACACCGTGCGCACCCTGGACGGCCTGGGCGGCGAGGACGGGACGGTCGAGCTCGACGTCGTCGGGTGCCGGCACTGGCTGGGCGCGCTCAACGACCTGCGGCTGACCCTCGGGGTCCGCCTGGACGTCACCGACGAGGACGAGCGGGGCCTCTACGAGCTGCCGGACAGCGACGACCGCAAGCCGCTGGTGATGGCCTACCTGTGGCTCGGCGCGCTGCAGGAGTCGCTGCTGGAGGCGATGGCCGGCTGAGCCGCCGGGGCACCCCAGGAGCGGCCGCCCCGGTTCGAAGCAGGCCCCGGCCGCCCGTCCGCATGCTGGACGGGCGGTCGGGGCTTTTCCGGTCAAAACGGGCGAAACCCTATCGGGACATGCTCAAATATCGCTCAGATGGACACCGCTGTCCGGATCGGGCGTGGTACGACTGCTCCCCATCCCCACGAGTCCCACCACGAGAACCCATCCAGGACGGTGCACCATGGCCGAACGGCTCTACGACGAGGTCGTCGACGCGAAACCGGACGAGGAGGGCTACGAGCGGGGGCTCGGCAGCCGCCAGATCCAGATGATCGCGATCGGCGGCGCGATCGGCACCGGACTCTTCCTCGGCGCCGGCACCGCGATCTCCAAGTCCGGCCCCAGCCTGATCCTCTCCTACGCCGTCGCCGGTGTGGTGATCTTCGTGATCATGCGGGCACTCGGCGAACTCCTCACCTACCGCCCGGTCTCCGGCAGTTTCGCCGAGTACGCGCGGGAGTTCCTCGGCCCCTTCGCCGGCTATGTGACCGGCTGGACGTACTGGCTGTTCTGGGTGGTCACCGGCATGGCGGAGACCACCGCCGCGGCCGTCTACGTCCGCTTCTGGGCACCCGACATCCCGCAGTGGCTCAGCGCGCTGGTCTTCCTGGTGATCCTCTACGGGGCCAACCTGATCTCGGTGAAGCTCTTCGGCGAGATCGAGTTCTGGTTCTCCATGGTCAAGGTCACCGCCATCATCGGCATGATCCTGATCGGCATCGGCGTCCTCACCCTGGGCTTCAGCGACGCCGGCGACACCGCCTCGATCACCCACCTGTGGGAGAACGGCGGCTTCTTCCCCAAGGGCATCGGCGCCACCGTGATGACCCTGCAGATCGTCATGTTCGCCTACCTGGGCGTCGAACTCGTCGGCGTCACCGCCGGGGAGAGCGAGAACCCGCAGAAGACCCTCCCGCGCGCCATCAACACCCTGCCCTGGCGGATCGCGCTGTTCTACATCGGCGCCCTGGTGATCATCCTCTCGCTGGTGCCGTGGACCGAGTTCCAGCCCGGCGTCAGCCCGTTCGTCGCCGCCTTCGGCAAGATCGGCATCCCCGCCGCGGCCGGCATCATCAACTTCGTGGTGCTCACCGCCGCGCTCTCCTCCTGCAACTCCGGCATGTACTCCACCGGCCGGATGCTGCGCGACCTCGCGCTGCGCGGCCAGGCCCCCGGACGGCTGACCAAGCTCAACTCCCGCCGCACGCCGTCCGTCGCGATCACCCTCTCCTGCCTGCTGATGGGCGCCGGCGTGGTGCTCAACGCCCTCGTCCCGGCCCGCGCGTTCGAGTACATCACCTCGGTCGCCACCGTCTGCGGCCTGTGGACCTGGGCGATGATCCTCATCTGCCAGATCCGCTACCGGAAGGCCTGGCAGGGCGGCCACCTGCCGCCGCCCAGCTTCAAGGCCCCCGGCGGCCTCTGGAGCAGCTGGGCCTCGCTCGCCTTCCTCGTCCTCGTGGTCGTCCTGATCGCCCTGGACGAGGACAACCGGATCTCGTTGTACGTCTTCCCGGTCTGGGCGGTCCTGCTCGTGGCCGGCTACCAGGTGCTCAAGCGCCGCCGCCCCGAGGCGGTGCACGCGGTCGCGCACGACCACCTGCACGCGGCCGGCGACGGCGCCGACACGCACTGAGACGGCACCCCCGGCCGTCGTGGACGCCCCGGCGGTGATCCGCCGGGGCGTGGCATCCTGACGCCATGCTGACCATCACCCGAGAACTGCGCGACGCGATCGTCGCCCACGCCCGCGCCGACCACCCGGACGAGGCCTGCGGTGTGGTCGCCGGTCCGGAAGGCAGCGGCCGCCCCGAGCGGTTCGTCCCGATGCTCAACGCCGCCCGCTCGCCCACGTTCTACGAGTTCGACTCGGGCGACCTGCTGAAGCTCTACCGTGAGATGGACGACCGGGACGAGGAGCCCGTGATCGTCTACCACTCCCACACCGCCACCGAGGCCTACCCCTCGCGCACCGACGTGAGCTACGCCTCCGAGCCGAACGCCCACTACGTCCTGGTCTCCACCGCCGAGGGCAACGGCACCGAAGACCCGTACGAGTTCCGCTCGTTCCGCATCGTGGACGGTGTGATCACGGAGGAAGACGTCCAGGTCGTCGAGGCCCACCAGGCCTGACCCGCACCCACCTGGGCGAGGCCCGCCGACCTCCGCGAGTGGTCGGCGGGCCACTGCTGTTCCCGGGCCGTCTCGACATGAGGGACGAAACCATCCGGATGTCGGGACGGGCATGGAGGAGCGGGCCCGGGAATCTATACGATGAGCCCATGCGTTCCGTCGATGTGAGCAACCAGGCCCCGGGCACCCGCCTCGTGGCGCGCCTGCACATCGACCTGTGCCGGCACGCCGGCGCGATCTGTCCCGGTACGCCGGCGCGCTCGCGCTGAGCCGCCCGTCCCGGCCCGCCGCGGATCCCACCGCCCCGGGCCGTCACGCCCTGCCGCGCCCGCTGCGGCCCACCCACCTCACGACTCGCACAGGAGCGCACCCATGGCCATCGAGGTCCGCATCCCGACCATCCTCCGCACCTACACCGACGGCGCCAAGGCCGTCGAGGGCACCGGCAGCAACCTCGGGGAACTCTTCCAGGACCTGGACGCCCGCCACCCGGGCATCGCCGGCCGCCTGCTGGACGGCGGCGAGCTGCGCCGCTTCGTCAACGTCTACCTGAACGACGAGGACGTGCGCTTCCTGGAGGGCATCTCGACCGCCCTCGCCGACGGCGACAGCGTCACCATCCTGCCCGCCGTCGCCGGCGGCGCCCGCTGACACCCCGCCCGCCCCGGCCCGGCGCTCCGCCCGGGCCGGGGCGGGCTCCGCCCGACCGGACCCGACCACACCGCCGCCGCCGGAGGACCCCTTGCGTTACGACAGCCCGCTCGAAGCCGTCGGCAACACCCCGCTGGTCCGCCTGCCCCGGCTGTCCGCCGCGGTCCCCGGCAACACCGACGGCCCGGTCACCCTGTGGGCGAAGCTGGAGGACCGCAACCCCACCGGCTCCATCAAGGACCGCCCGGCCCTGCACATGATCGAGCGCGCCGAGGCCGACGGCCGGCTCACCCCCGGCTGCACGATCCTCGAACCCACCAGCGGCAACACCGGTATCTCGCTCGCCATGGCGGCCAAGCTCAAGGGCTACCGGATGGTCTGCGTCATGCCCGAGAACACCAGCGAGGAACGGCGCGAACTGCTCCGCATGTGGGGCGCCGAGATCATCCCCTCGCCCGCCGCCGGCGGCTCCAACACCGCCGTCCGGATCGCCAAGGAGATCGCCGCCGAGCACCCCGACTGGGTCATGCTCTACCAGTACGGCAACCCCGACAACGCCGGCGCCCACTACGCCACCACCGGCCCCGAGATCCTCGCCGACCTGCCCACCGTCACCCACTTCGTGGCCGGACTCGGCACCACCGGCACCCTCATGGGCGTCGGCCGCTTCCTGCGCGAGAAGGTCCCCGGCGTGCGGATCGTCGCCGCCGAACCGCGCTACGACGACCTGGTCTACGGGCTGCGCAACCTCGACGAGGGCTTCGTCCCCGAGCTGTACGACGCCGAGGTGCTGACCACCCGCTTCTCGGTCGGCTCCGCCGACGCCGTCCGCCGCACCCGCGAACTCCTCCAGGAGGAGGGCATCTTCGCCGGGGTGTCCACCGGCGCGATCCTGCACGCGGCGATCGGCGTCGGCCGCAAGGCCGCCCAGGCCGGCGAGCGCGCCGACATCGTGTTCGTGGTCGCGGACGGTGGCTGGAAGTACCTCTCCACCGGCATCTACACCGCCGAGTCCACCGAGGCCGCCGTCGAGGCGCTGCAGGGCCAGCTCTGGGCCTGAAACCTCCACCGCCCCGGTCGTGACGATCGGGGATTTGTCCGTACCGTGCTCCCGGTTCGTCACGGTACGACCACGGTGGCCGTTCCGGTGCGGGGCCGCCGCCCGGCGTGGAAAGGCTGCTCACGAACGTCTCCCCACGCACCAGCGGAGGTGGCCCGTGAGTCGCAGTACCGACCTGTGGTCGTACGTCGAGATCGCCCGTCACATCAACGTCCAGCCGGAGACCGTCCGCAACTACCGGCGGCACGGCCTGCTCCCCGAACCCGACCTGGTCGACGGCGGCGGCCACCCGCGCTGGTACCCCGAGACCGTCCGCGCCTGGGCCCGCCGCCGCCCCGGCCACCGCTGAGGGTCCACCGCCGGGCCGCCCCGGCCGGTGCCGGAGCACCACCGGCGCACCGTCCGTCCCCCGTCCCCCCGGCGTTCTGGTGATTCCAGCCACAGCACGGCACGGAGACGGGGGCAAAGTGCCGCTCCGCCCTTACTCTCGACAACACGCGCAGGGCAGCGCCTCCGGCCGGTACTCCCGGCCCGCTGTCATGACCAGCGGCAGCCAGGACGTGTCGGGGCGGAGGGGCTCGGATGAAACTGACCGTGGTGGGGTGCTCGGGGAGCTTCCCGTCGGCCGACTCGCCGTGCTCCAGCTACCTCGTGGAGGCCGACGGCTACCGGGTCGTGCTCGACCTCGGCAACGGCGCGCTCGGCGCCCTCCAGAAGTACGCCTCGATCTACGAGGTCGACGCGATCCTGCTCAGCCATCTGCACGCGGACCACTGCATCGACCTCTGCGCCTACTGGGTCGCCCGCAACTACCGGGCCGAGGGCTGCCCCGAGCCGATGCCCGTCTACGGCCCGGCCGGCACCGCCGAACGGATGGCCCGCGCCTACGACATGCCGGAGAACCCGGGGATGAAGGAGGTGTTCGAGTTCCGCACCCTCACCCCGGGCCGCTTCGACCTCGGTCCCTTCCGGATCGACGTCGCCCAGGTCAACCACCCCGTCGACGCCTTCGCCTTCCGGCTCGAGCACGGCGGCCGCAGCCTGGTCTACTCCGGCGACACCGGGGAGAGCGCCGAACTCGTCGAGCTCGCCCGGGACGCCGACCTCTTCCTCTGCGAGGCCGCCTACCTGGACGGCCGGGACACCTACCGGGCCGTGCACCTCAACGGCCGCGAGGCGGGCGAGCACGCCACCGCGGCCGGCGCCCGCCGGCTCGTGCTCACCCACATCCCGCCGTGGACGGACGCCGAGCTCAACCGGCGGGACGCGGCCGCCGCCTATCCCGGGCCGGTCGAGATCGCCCGGGCCGGGGCGGTCTACGAGATCTGAGCCCCCCGGCCGGGCCGCCGCCGGGGACCTGCCCCGGCAGCGACCCCCGACGGTGGCCCGACGGCGGCCCCGACGGGCTCAGCGGCGGCCGGGGACCGGCAGGCCGAGGTGGTCGCGCAGGGTCGTCCCGGTGTACTCGGTGCGGAACACCCCGCGCTCCTGGAGCAGCGGCACCACCCGGTCCACGAACTCGTCCAGCCCGCCCGGGGTGAGGTGGGGGACGAGGATGAAGCCGTCCGCGGCGTCGCTCTGCACATGGCGGTCGATCTGCTCGGCCACGCTCCGCGGGGTACCGATGAAGGACTGCCGGCCGGTCACCTCGATCACCAGCTCGCGGCTGCTGAGCCCCTTCGCGGCGGCCACCGCCCGCCACTCGGCGGCGATCTCCAGCGGATCGCCGAGCGAGGTCCGCCCCTGGACCAGCCCGGAGCCGCGCACCGGGTCGACGTCCGGCAGCGGGCCGTCCACGTCGTGGCCGGAGAGGTCGACGCCCCAGACCTGTTCCAGGTAGGCGATGGCGGTGGCCGGACTCACTTGGGCGCGGCGGATCGCGGCGGCCCGTTCGACCGCCTCCTCCTCGGTGTCGCCCAGCACCCAGGTCACCCCGGGCATGATCTTCAGCTCGTCGGGCTTGCGCCCGTACGCGGCCAGCCGCCGCTTGACGTCGGCGTGGAAGGCCTGTCCGGCGGCCAGGGTGGAGTGCCGGCTGAAGACCACGTCGGCGGTGGCGGCGGCGAACTCGCGGCCCTCGTCGGAGTCCCCGGCCTGGATCACCACCGGGTGGCCCTGCGGCGGCCGGGGCACCGAGAGGGTGCCCTCGACGTCGAACTGCGGACCCTGGTGGCGGACCGTGCCGGCGCCCGCCGCGTCCCAGAACTCCCGGGCCAGCTGCACGAATTCGGCGGCCCGGGTGTAGCGGTCGGCGCGGTCGAGGTAGCCGCCGCGGCGGAAGTTCTCACCGGTGAAGGCGTCCGAGGAGGTGACCACGTTCCAGGCGGCGCGGCCGCCGGAGAGGTGGTCCAGCGAGGCGAAGCGGCGGGCCAGTTCGTACGGCTCGTTGAAGGTGGCGTTGACGGTCGCGGCCAGCCCCAGACGGGTGGTGACGGCGGCGAGCGCGGCCAGCACGGTGATCGACTCGGGGCGGCCCAGCACGTCCAGGTCGTGGATCCGGCCCTTGACCTCGCGCAGCCGCAGGCCCTCGGCGAGGAAGAGGAAGTCGAACCGGCCGCGCTCGGCGGTGGCGGCGAGGTGGCGGAAGGACTCGAAGGCGATCTGGCTGCCGGCGGCCGGATCGGTCCACACCGTGGTGTTGTTGACGCCGGGGAAGTGCGCGGCGAGGTGGATCTGCTTGAGCGGACGGTCCGTCATCGGGTCACCTCGGCGGTCGCGGCGGGGCGGGTGGGCGTACCGGCGGTGGCGGGCGTTCCGGCGGCGGATATGTCGGTGGTGGTGGTGCTGGCGGCGCTGCTGGTGGCGGCGGACGCGTAGCGGCTGGCGGGCCGGGCCAGCCCGAGCCGGTCGCGCAGGGTGCGGCCGGTGTAGCCGGTGCGGAACAGGCCGCGCTCGCGCAGGGCCGGCACCACGTGGTCGGCGAGCACCGCGAGGTCGCGGGCGGGATCGGCGGGCACCAGGTGGAAGCCGTCGACCCCGCCGCCGCCCTCGGTGGCCTCGGTGAGCAGGGCGGCGGTCGCGGCGGCGGTGGTGAGCGCGACCGGGATCCGGGCCAGGATCCGCAGCGCCTCGCCGCCGCGCAGCCGCAGCTCGGTGGCGGCGGTCAGCCGGGTGGCCCGGTCGGGGGCGTCGAGCAGGACGACGTCCGCGTGGCGGGCGGCGGTGGCGACCCGGGCGCGGCCGCCGGGGCCGGCGTCCGGTGCGAGGTCGGCGGCGGCGACGGTGACCGCGATCACCGGGCGGCCCTGCGGCGGGCGGGGGGTGATGGACGGCCCCCGGACCGAGAAGTACGGGCCCTCGAAGTCGATGTGGTGCAGTTTGGCGCGGTCGACGAAGCGGCCGGTGGCGGCGTCGCGGATCTCCGCGTCGTCCTCCCAGCTGTCCCAGAGCCGGGAGGCGGCGTCGGCGGCGTCGGCGGCCTCGGCCCAGAGCTCCTCGGCGGGGGCGGTGCCCCGGCGGCCGAAGGCCCTGGCCTCGGCCTCGGTGTCGGAGACCCCGACCAGCCAGCCGGCCCGGCCCTCGCTGACCCAGTCCAGGGTGTTGACCGCGATCGAGGTGTGGAAGGGCTCGGTGTGGGTGGTGGTGACGGTCGGGACCAGTCCGAGGCCGCTGGTGACCGGGGCGAGCCGGGCGAAGGTCGCCAGCGCGTCGAGCCGGCCGGGTTCGGGGGTGTAGGAGTCGTCGAGGGTGACGAAGTCGAGGGCGGCCCGTTCGGCGAGCCGGGCGAGGTCGGTGAAGTGGGCGGCGTCGAACCGGCCGGGGCTGTCGAGGGCGGCGGAAAGGTGCAGTTGGCGGGGCATGGGTGGCCTTGACTTTCCTCGTACGGAAGCGGTGCGTGCGGCGGTCGCGGACCGGCCCGCGACCCGTGCCCAGCGGCCCGGACGCGGTGGGGCGGCCGGGGCGGGTACGGGGACGGGCGGTGCGGACGGGCACGGGGCCGCGCGCCCGGGGCACGGGCGGGCGCGGGGGAGGGGAGGAACGGCCGGGCGCGGCGGGAGGTCAGCCGGGCGTCGGCGCGGGGAGCGCTCGGGTCAGCCGCGACACGCCGCGGACCACACGCGACCGAAGTCGATGTGGCTGCGGGTCACCAGCGGGTGGGAGGCGTTCACCGCCCCAGTTGACCAGCGCCCTCGCCGGTTCGTCAACCGTCGTCCCAGCGGGTGGCCACCTCCGTGGACACCCGGTTAGCCGCTTCCAGGTACGTGGGAAGCCCGCCCCGGGCATGCGGAACGGCCCCGCCCCGCCACCCGGGGGAGCGGGTGGCGGGGCGGGGCCGTGAGCGGCGTGCGGGTGGTTCCGGGCGTCGGGCGGTCAGGCCTTGGTGACGTCCTCGATCTCGTCCTCGTCCTCGCGGCCGGGGGTCTTGAGGTCGAACTTCACGATCGCGAAGCGGAAGAGGAAGTAGTACAGCGCGGCGAACGCCAGGCCGAGCGGGATGATCATCCACGGGTCGGTGGCCTTGCTCCAGGCAAGCGCGTAGTCGATCAGACCGCCGGAGAAGGTGAAGCCGTCGTGCACGCCGAGCGCCCAGGTGACGGCCATCGAGACGGCGGTCAGCAGCGCGTGGATGACGTACAGCACCGGGGCGATGAAGACGAAGGAGAACTCGATCGGCTCGGTGACACCGGTCACGAAGGAGGTCAGGGCCAGCGACAGCATCATGCCGGTGACGGCCTTGCGGCGGTGCGGCTTGGCGGTGTGGGCGATCGCGAAGGCGGCGGCCGGGAGGGCGAACATCATGATCGGGAAGAAGCCCGACATGAACTGTCCGGCGGTCGGGTCGCCGGCGAAGAAGCGGGTCAGGTCGCCGTGCACGACGGTGCCGTCGGGCTTGGTGAAGTCACCGGTCTGGAACCAGGCGTAGGAGTTGACGAACTGGTGCATGCCGACCGGCAGCAGACCGCGGTTGACCAGGCCGAACGCGCCGGCGCCGACGGCGCCCGCACCGATGAGGGTGTCGTTCAGGCTCTTGATCGCGTCACCGATGGGGCCCCAGGTCAGGGCGAAGAACACACCGACGGCGGTGCCGACGAAGGCCATCATGATCGGGACCAGGCGGCGGCCGTTGAAGAAGCCGAGCCAGTCGACCAGCTTGGTGCGGTGGTACTTCTGCCACAGCACGGCGCTGAGCAGGCCGATCACGATGCCGCCGAGCACACCGGGGTTCTGGTAGGTGGCGGGGACCCACTTGCCGTCGGCGATGTGGCCCTCGGCGATCGGGAACGCGGTGAGCACGTTCTTGTAGACCAGGAAGCCGACCAGGGCGGCCAGGGCGGTCGAGCCGTCGGCCTTCTTGGCGAAGCCGATGGCGATGCCGACCGCGAAGAGCAGCGGCAGGTTGTCGAAGACGCCGTTGCCCGCGGCGGCGAACACCGCGGCGACCTTGTCCCAGCCGAGGCCGTCCTTGCCGAAGACGTCGTCCTGGCCCAGTCGCATCAGCAGACCGGCGGCGGGGAGGACGGCGATGGGCAGCTGGAGGCTGCGGCCGATCTTCTGCAGGCCCTGGAGCAGGTTCTGGCCGAACTTCTTGGCGGGACTGGGCGTGGCCGGAGCCGTGGCGGGCGCCGGTGCCTGCGCAGACTGACTCATGGGGGTGGATTCCTTACGGCAAGGGCGGGTCGGTCGGGGGGAGGGCACAGGGGGCCGAACCGCGAACTGGTCTACACCACACGTGGTGTAGACCAGTTTTGTAGCACGGGTGGAGGGGGCGGGGAACCCTCGAAAGCGGTGCTGATGGGAAGCGCTATGAAATCGAAACCTACTTGCGGATCAACGATCTTGATTACCCGCCGTGATTGGTATTTTGGCTAATTGCGCAACAAAAAGCCGACGGCCCCCGGGACTCCCCGGCAGGTCACCGATGGCTCGTCACCGGTGACGGTCCGGCGTTCCGCACCGGGACCATCGGCCCGGGCCGGATATGCCGAAGGCCCCCGGACCAAGGGTCCGGGGGCCTTTTCGGATTGGCGGCGGTGACGCTCGGTTTATGCCTTGGTCACGTCCTCGACCTCGCTCTCGTCCTCCCGCCCCGGAGTTTTCAGGTCGAATTTCACGATGATGAAGCGGAAGAGCGCGTAGTACACGGCGGCGAAGCAGAGGCCGATGACGATGATCAGCCAGGGCTTGGTGGCGAGGCTCCAGTTGATCGCGTAGTCGATCAGACCGGCCGAGAAGCTGAAGCCGTCGTGCACCCCCAGCCCCCAGGTGACCGCCATCGAGACACCGGTCAGCAGGGCGTGCACCGCGTACAGCACCGGGGCGATGTAGGCGAAGGAGTACTCGATCGGCTCGGTGACGCCGGTCACGAAGGAGGTCAGGCCCAGCGAGACCATCAGGCCGTAGATCTCCTTGCGCCGGTGCGGCTTGGCCGCGTGCGCGATGGCCAGCGCGCACGCCGGCAGCGCGAACATCATGATCGGGAAGAAGCCGGACTGGAACTGGCCGGCCGTCGGGTCCCCGCCCAGGAAGCGCGGGATGTCGCCGTGCACGATCGTGCCGTCCGGCTTGGTGAACTCGCCGAACTGGAACCAGACGAAGGTGTTCAGCAGCTGGTGCATGCCGATCAGCAGCAGGGCCCGGTTGGCCACGCCGAAGATGCCCGCGCCGACCGACCCCAGGTCGGCCAGGGTCTGGCTGAAGTCGTTCAGGGCCCGCCCGATCGGCGGCCAGACCCACAGCGCCAGGCAGGCCAGGACCATCCCGACCAGGGCGGTGATCATCGGCACCAGGCGGCGGCCGTTGAAGAAGCCCAGCCAGTCGACCAGCCGGGTGCGGTGGAAGCGCACCCAGAGCCAGGCCGTCATCAGGCCGATCAGGATGCCGCCCAGCACCCCGGGGTTCTGGTACGTCGCGGCGGCCGCCTTCGCCGAGGTGTAGTCCACGCACTGGTCGCTGACCAGCACCGTCGGCGGCTGGCAGTGCTCGGGGAAGGCGTGCAGCACCCGGTAGAAGACGAGGAAGCCGACCACCGCGGCGAGCGCGGTCGAGCCGTCGGCCTTCTTGGCCATGCCGATCGCGACACCGACGCAGAACAGCATCGGCAGACCGAGCGAGGAGTCCAGCAGCGCACCGCCCGCCGCGGCGAAGACCTTGGCGACGTCGTCCCAGCCCAGGCCGTCCTTGCCGAAGACGTCGGGCTGCCCGAGCCGGTTGAGGATGCCGGCGGCCGGGAGCACCGCCACCGGCAGCTGGAGCGAGCGGCCCATCTTCTGGAGTCCGCCGTAGAAGGTGTGCCACCACGTGCTCTGCGACGCCGCGGCGCCTGCCGAACTCATCCTTCGCCCTCCGAGTGCGGTTGCCGTCCGGTGGTCCCCGGCGGGACCTCGGGCGGGGACCGGGAACACCCGGGGCCCTTCCTGCGTTCATCGGGGTACACATATATTGGTGTAGACCACTTTGGGACGCAGTCCGCGCACCGGGAGACCGGCCCCGCTGCTCGTCATCCTCGGGTGCCGACCAGGGGTATGCGCGTCGAAGTGGGCCAAAAGTGGACTAACGTGACATATCGGTCCGGATCACGTCATGCTGGTCGCGCTGCTCCGACAGCACGCCACGGCACGACCGACCACTGACCACGCGTCACCCGCGACCGAGGTCACCGCGCAGGACGGCACCCGGCAGAGCAGCCGACGAGCCGAGACAGAGGGAGAAAGCAATGGCCAGCAAGGCTGAGAAGATCGTCGCCGGTCTCGGCGGCATCGACAACATCGAAGAGGTCGAGGGCTGCATCACCCGCCTTCGCACCGAGGTCAAGGACGCCTCCCTCGTCGACGAGGCCGCGCTGAAGGCCGCCGGCGCCCACGGCGTCGTCAAGATGGGCACCGCGATCCAGGTCGTCATCGGCACCGACGCCGACCCGATCGCCGGCGAGATCGAGGACATGATGTGAGCTGAGCCCACCGGCTCGCTCCACCCGGCGTCCCGCGCCACCCGGCCCCGGCCTCCGCGCCCGCGCCACCCCGGCCCCGCGCCACCTCGGCCCCCGCGCCACCCGGCCCGCCGACCCCTCCGGTCGGCGGGCCGAGGCACGCCGGGACGCCCCCCACAACCGACTACGCTCGGTGCCTATGTCACGCATCGACGGCCGCACCCCCGACCAGCTCCGCCCCGTCACCATCGAACGGGGCTGGAGCAAGCACGCCGAAGGCTCCGTCCTCATCTCCTACGGCGACACCAAGGTGCTGTGCACCGCCAGCGTCACCGAGGGCGTCCCCCGCTGGCGCAAGGGCAGCGGCGAAGGCTGGGTCACCGCCGAGTACTCCATGCTCCCGCGCGCCACCAACACCCGCGGCGACCGCGAATCCGTCAAGGGCCGCCTCGGCGGCCGCACCCACGAGATCAGCCGCCTCATCGGCCGCTCGCTGCGCGCCGTCGTCGACCACCGCGCCCTCGCCGAGAACACCATCGTCCTCGACTGCGACGTCCTCCAGGCCGACGGCGGCACCCGCACCGCCGCCATCACCGGCGCCTACGTCGCCCTCGTCGACGCCGTCGGCTGGGCCCGCGAGCGCAAGCTCCTCCGCGCCAAGGGCAAGCCGATCACCGGCGGGGTCAGCGCCGTCAGCGTCGGCATCATCGACGGCACCCCCATGCTCGACCTCCGCTACGAGGAGGACGTCCGCGCCGAGACCGACATGAACATCGTCTGCACCTCCGACGGCCGCTTCGTCGAGGTCCAGGGCACCGCCGAAGGCGCCCCCTTCGACCGCGCCCTGCTCGACCAGCTGCTGGACCTCGGCACCATCGGCTGCGCCGAGCTCGACGAGGTCCAGCGCAAGGTCCTCGGCGAGCTGGAGAGCTGACGCCGGCACGCCCCGCATACCGGTTCCATTTCGGTTCCGCGAAATCCCCCGGGCTCCGGACCAGGCCGCTGTACACGCCGGGTCCGGAGCCCGTACGGTTCCCGCAGCACCCCGTTCCGGGAACCGCGCACCCCTCAGCGCGCGTCCTTCCCTTCCGGATACCCGCGCACCCAGGAGGACCGGATGCCCCAGAGCATTGCCCGCCCCACCATGCTCGCCGTGGCCGGCCTGATCGCCATCCTCCCCCTCAGCGCGGTCAGTTGCTCCGCAGCCCAGAAGGCACTCGACTGCGGCAACACCGCCGTCAAGATCACCGGGGACATCAACGAGGTCAGCAACGCCTACAGCAACGCGAGCAACGACTCGGCCGCCGCCGGGCAGGCGCTGCAGAAGCTCAAGAACGACCTCGACCAGCTCGGCAAGAACTCCAAGGACACCGACGTCGTCCAGGCCATCAACGACCTCAACACCCAGGTCGACAAGGTCCAGCAGGCCGTCAACAACAAGCAGGTCCCGGACTTCAAGCCGCTCGGCAACGCCGCCTCCAACCTCACCAAGGTCTGCACCGGCTGACGAGGGCTCACGGCCCCTGTCCGTTTAGGGTGGATCCATGACCACCCGACTCATCCTCGCCACCCGCAACCAGCACAAGGTCGCCGAACTCCGCGACATCCTCGGCGACGCCGGCCTGGACGTCGAACTGGTCGGCGCCGACGCCTACCCGGAGATCCCCGACGTCCCCGAGACCGGCATCACCTTCGCCGAGAACGCCCTGCTCAAGGCACACGCCCTGGCCCGCGCCACCGGACTGCCCGCCGTCGCCGACGACTCCGGCCTCTGCGTCGACGTCCTGGGCGGCGCCCCCGGCATCCTCTCCGCCCGCTGGTCCGGCAAGCACGGCGACGACCGCGCCAACCTCGACCTGCTGCTCGCCCAGCTCTCCGACATCGCCCCCGAGCACCGCGGCGCCCACTTCTTCTGCGCCGCCGCCCTCGCCCTGCCGGACGGCACCGAGCGCGTCGTCGAGGGCCGCCTGCTCGGCACCCTGCGCACCGCCCCGGCGGGCGACGGCGGCTTCGGCTACGACCCGATCCTCCAGCCCCTCGGCGAGACCCGCACCTGCGCCGAACTGACCCCCGCCGAGAAGAACGCCATCAGTCACCGCGGCCAGGCCTTCCGCGCCCTCGCCCCGGTCGTGAAGGACCTGATCGGCTGATCCGGAACCCCGTGAACGACGAAGGCCCGCCCCGAAGATCGATTCGGGGCGGGCCTTCGATTTGATGCCGATACCTGGTGCGGCCGAAGGGATTCGAACCCTCAAGCCCTCACGGGCCAACGGACCTAAACCGTCTGCGTCGCCTCTGCGCCACGGCCGCCTGTCCTGCTGGCCATCATGGTACTGGGCTCGCGGAACCGTCGGCACCTTCCGATCGGCCGGTTACGGCCGGGGGCTCTTCCGTCGGCAGTACGTGGCGGTGATGGCGTGGCAGTTCGGGCAGAGCAGCCGGAGGTTGTCCGGCCGGTTGTCGGACCAGTCCCCGTTGATGTGGTCCACTTCCAAGGTCAACGGGCGTCCCCGCCACTCGGGGCCGGTGCCGCATCCCTCGCAGAGTTCCGGTCGGCCGAGTTCGGCCAGTGCGGCGCGGATGCGGTGGCCGGGCAGGCGCTTCGCCTCCGGGGGACGCTGGACCAGTATCTCGTTGGGCGGGAGCCGTCTGGTCGAGTGCTTGCCGCGGTTGTGGGCCTGCCCGGTGAAGTGCGAGGTGTCTATGCCGAGGGCCTTGATCCGGCGCCCGATGTGCGCCTGGGTGCCACCGGCCTGTCGCAGCTGGAGGTGGCGTACGGTCCCGGCGATGCTGTGCGAGGCGTCGACCGCCTCCTGGAGGAGCTCCCGGGTGTAGACGCTTCCCCCGGGGTGGAAGTGCGAGGTGTCGACGGCGAACTCGGTCAGCTTCCGCCGCAGGTACTTGCGGCGGTCCTTGTTCGGCTCCCTGCCCAGCGCGACGAGCATCTCGTCGAGCGATGCGGCGGCCGAGGCCTTCTCCGCGAGCAGGTCACGGGTGTACTCGGCAGGCATGGTGCTCCCCCTTCGGGCTCGTGTGTGCCCGTCCCCCGTGTGTGCGAACGAGTGTGGGGGTGATCGGTTACGGGCTGCCTCCGGTGGGGTGTTCCGGGAGGTCGGAGGGGTGGTGGGGCGCGTGGGGGCGGTGGGGTCGGGGTGACGGGT
>NZ_JZWY01000006.1:0-9376 GCF_000966955.1 Streptomyces sp. NRRL S-495 | reverse complement strand
CTGGACCGCCCACCAGACCGACCACCAACCCCACACCCACATACCCCAGTGACCCTCCCCGGAGTGGGAAGTCGGGCCGACCGACTTCCCACTCCCGGCCGTTCCTTGTCGTTCGGCTACCTCAGCCCGCCTCGACCGCGACGCCCGCCACCATCGGGCTGCGGAGTCGGTCATGGGCGTCCTTCGGGACCGAGGGAGCGGGCGTCCTGACCACGGTTCCGCCCGCGCCTATATCCCCGCCAGATCGGTCCCGCCCCGCGGCGGTGTCGCGGGGTTGTGACGTCCGCGGGGTGGTGCCCGTCGCCACCCGGTGGCGACACTGCCGTTGAAGGGGGAGGACGCGATGGGGGAACGGACGGAGTGGACCGCCCGGGGCGGGAGGACGGTGGAGGTCGACTACCCGGCCCCGGCCCGGACGGTGGTGCTGACCGTGACGGTGGACAGGCTGGAGGAGATCACCGTGCTCGCGGGCGGGGCGGACGGCACCGAGCTGCACCGGGGGAAGGGGGCCTGGAGCGTGCTGGTCCCCCCGGCACGGCAGGAGGAGCTGCGCCGGATCACCGTGACGGGCCCACGCCGGTGGCAGCTGCGGCTGCACGACCCGGCGGAGGCGGCCGAGCTGACCGGCCGGGTCACCGGTAGTGGTCCCCGGGTGCTGGTCCACCCGGGCGGCACTGTGCTGGTCGACGTCACGCACCGGTCCTCGGCGAACGACGCCCAGCTCTTCCGGCTGGTCCGGCCCACGGCGGACGGCGACCGGGAGGTGCTGGCGACCGGTGACCGGGTCGGGAAGCTCTACCGGTCGGACAACTGGACGCTGCTGCTGGAGGGCCCGCAGCTGCTGGTGGTCGAGCAGGGGGAGGAGTGGTCGCTCACCGGCCGCCCGGCGGACCTGCCGCCGTCGACGGAGACGGTGCGGCACGGCATCGGGGACCGCCGCGAGGTGTTCGCGTGGCCCGACGGGACGGGTCCGGCCCTGCTGGAGGTCGAGACTGCGGACGGAGTCCTGCTGGGACTGGAGGACCACGCCGGTCGGAGTCTGGCGTTCGTCCATGCCATGGCAAAGAACGGTGTCCAGCGCGTACTGGTGCGGGCCGACCCGGACCGGCGAGCGCTCGGCCCGTTCCGGGCCGAGGTGACCCGCGGCCGACGCGCGTGGCGGCTGGAACTGCTGCCGGTCGAGGACGCCCGTGAGCTGGTCGGCCGGGCGGACGGCACCGGACACGACGTCCTGGCCTACACCGGGCCCCCGGCGGTGTTGCGGGCCTGGTCGCTCGCGGACAAGGCCTCGTCCGTCACGGTCGAGGCCGGGGGCCGGCGGATCGCGACCAGGTACGGCAGCCCGGAGGAGTGGGGCGGCGCCATACCGGTCGGCGGCCCGCCGGAGCCGGGCGAACCGGAGCAGGTCCGGGTGGAGAGCAGCGGCCGTTGGCGGCTGGAGGTGGTCCCGCTCGCGGCGGTGCCCGTCTTCGACGGTCGGCTGTCCGGCCTGGGGGCCGAGGTGGTCCGCTGGGCCGGGCCTCCGGGGCGGCTGACCGTGCGGACCGGGCGGTGGCACGGAGGGCTAGCGGAGGCGACCGTGCTGGACGAGCGGCTGAACCCGCTCGGCGCCACCAGCACCTTCGGTCGGCGGCGGCACGTGCCGGTGGAGCTACCGTCCGGCTGTCTGGTGGCGGTCCAGACCTGGGGCCTCAAGGGCCGCTGGCGGCTGGCCGTGCGGTGACCCCGCCGCCTCCGGCCGGCGCCGCAGCAGCACCGCGACCAGCACGGCGCCCGCCAGGGCGGTGAGGCCGGCGGCCAGCAGGGTGCGGTCGAGGCCGGTGGCGAAGGCGGTCCGGAGCAGTTCCCCGGGCAGCCCGGCCGGGGGCCGGCCGGCGGCCAGCGCGCCGGCGGTGGCGTCCGGGTCGGGGCCGGCCGCCGGGTGCCCGGTCAGGGCGTCGCGCAGGCCCCCGTGCAGGACGAGCCCGAGGACGGCGATGCCGAGCGCCTGGCCGAGCTGCCGGAAGGTGTTGAGGGCGCCGCCGGCCATGCCGCCGCGCTCGGGCGGGACGGCCGCCATCGCGGCGGACGCCAGGACCGGGCTGACCGCACCGATCCCGAGGCCGGTCAGGGCGAGGCCGGGCAGCAGGGCGGCCCAGCCCGAGGAGCCGTCCAGGACGCCCTGCAGCAGCGTGCCCAGCCCGATCACGGCCAGGCCGCCCGCCAGCGGCACCGCGACCGGCAGCGCGGCGAGCCGACGGCCCGCCAGCGCCGGGACGGCGAAGGCGACGACGCTCATCGGCAGCAGGGTGAGCCCGGCGGCCATCGGGCCGAGGTCGAGCACCGACTGCAGCCACAGCGAGATGTACGGCAGGCCGGAGAAGGCGGTGGCCGAGTAGACGGCGCCGCACAGCAGGACCCCGGTGAAGGCCGGCCGGCGCAGCAGCGCGGGCGACAGCAGCGGGTGCGGGCTGCGCCGTTCGACCAGCGCGAACACGGTGAGCGCCACGACCGCGGCGGTGCCCGCGCCCAGCACGGCGGGTGAGGTCCAACCGTCCGTCCCGCCCCGGATCAGCCCCAGTACGGCCGCCCCGGCCGCGACGGTGAAGGCCGCGGCGCCGGGCAGGTCGAGCCGGCGGGCGCCGGGGTCGCGGGACTCCGGCAGCGTCCGCCGGGCCAGCACCACGGCGGCGAGCGCGAGCGGCAGGTTCACCAGGAAGATCGACCGCCAGCCCAGGTACTCGGTGAGCACGCCGCCGGCCACCGGCCCGACGGCCGCCGCCGCTCCGCTGACGGAGCCCCAGACGCCGAAGGCCACCGCCCGGTCGCGGCCCCGGTAGGCGAGGTTGAGCAGCGCCATCGCGGTGGCGAACATCGCCGCGCCGCCGCCCGCCTGGACGATCCGCGCTCCCACCAGGGTGGCGCCGTCCGGGGCGAGGCCGCAGGCCAGCGAGGCGAGCGCGAACACCACCAGGCCCACCGTGTACACCCGCCGGCGGCCCACCCGGTCGGCGAGGGCGCCGAGGCCGAGCAGCAGTGCGGCCAGCGCCAGCGCGTAGCCGTCGAGCACCCACTGCAGGCCGTCGAAGTCCATGTCCAGCCCGGCGCCGATGTCCGGCAGGGCCACGATCACGATGCTGACGTCCGTCAGCAGCATGAACACCCCGAGACAGACCGCGACCAGCGGTCCCCACTTGCGCATCCCCGTTCCCCCTCGTCCAGGCCCGGCCCTTGCGGCCGGACGCCCCGTCACTTTCGGTCCGGAGGCCGCTGTCGCGCCGCTCACGGGGATGGTTCCGGTGGATCTCGACATCACCTACCATCCGGCTGGTGGAAACCGTGACGCTGGACGGACTGGACCGGGCACTGCTGCACGCCCTGCACCTGGACGGCCGGGCACCGTTCCGGCGGATCGCCGAGGTGCTCGGGGTGTCCGACCAGACGGTCGCCCGCCGCTACCAGCGGCTGCGCGCCGCCGGGGTGGTGCGGGTGGTGGGGCGGACCGACGCCCGGCGGCTCGGCCAGGTCGACTGGCTGACCCGGATCCGGTGCGTGCCCGACGCCGCCGCCCCGCTCGCCGAGGCGCTGGCCCGGCGGCCGGACACCTCCTGGGTGAGCCTGCTGTCCGGCGGTGAGATCGTCTGCAACGCCCGCGCGCGGCTGCGGCCGGAGCGCGAGGAACTGCTGCTCGGCGCCCTGCCCCGGAGCCCGCGGGTGCTGTCGGTCTCCGCGCACTACCTGCTGCGCACCTACGTCGGCGGGCAGGTGGCGTGGAGCGGGCGGACCTCGACGCTGACCGAGGAGCAGATCGGCCGGCTCCGCGCCGCGGCGGGAGCCGGGCCGAATGCCCCGGGTGCCGGGCCGAGTGCCCCGGGCAGGCCGGACGTTCCGGACGTTCCAGATGTCCCGGACGGGCTGGACCGGGCGCTGCTGGCGGCGCTCGCGGTGGACGGGCGGGCGCCGCTGGCCGCGCTGGCGGCCGGGGCGGGGAGCCCGGAGACGACGGTGCGCCGGCGGCTGGCCGCGCTGGTCGACGGCGGGCTGCTCTTCTTCGACGTGGACGTGGACCCCCGCCCGCTCGGCTTCGAGGTGGAGGCGTTCTGCTGGCTGACGGTGGCGCCGGGGCGGCTGGCGGCGGTCGGCCGGGCGATGGCGGAGCACCCGGAGGTGGGCTTCGTGGCGGCGACCACCGGGCCGAGCAACCTGGTGGCGGGGCTGGTCTGCCGGGACACCGGGGCGTTCTACGACTACCTGACGCAGGGGCTGGGCGAGCTGGAGGGGGTGGTCGCGGTGGAGACGGCTCCGCTGCTCCGGAGCGTCAAACGTGCCGGGATGATGATTCCGTCATCGAATAATCCATAAAGCCCGCCCCTGGCCGGATCATCGTGGGTCCTGGCTAATTATTTGTCTACAGATCATCAGACAAATCGAGAATTCCATGATTCCCCTCGAAAATGCCTCGCCATGACTTCGGGGCACCCTTAGTATCTGAACGAACACTTTTGGTGACCGTTCGGCCGCGGACGGCGAAGGGGGTCGTCATGGGCGAGCAGGTTCGAACCGTGCTGCGCCACGTCGCCTACCCGTTCCTGCTGGTCGTCCTGGTCGGGATAGCCGTCGCGGCCCTGCGTCTGCGCTGGGATTTCGACCGGGTGAACCAGCTGTTCCTGCTCGGCGTGATCGCCTTCATGTCCCTGCTCGAACGTTTGATTCCGTACGAACCGGAATGGTCTCCGAGCGTGCGCGAGTGGGGCTGGTACGGCGTCTACTTCCTGCTGACGATGATCGGCGGGGCACTGTCCCAGGTGCCCGTGGCGGCCCTCGTCGGCTGGTTGGCCCCGCCCCGGTCGGCCCTGCCGCCCTGGGTGGAGATCCCGGCCGCCCTGCTGCTCGGATCGCTGGCCAACTACCTGGTCCACCGCTGGTGCCACACCAGTCCGCGGCTCTGGCGGCTGCACGGCATCCACCACGTGCCCGACAAGGTGAACGTCGGCAACAACGGGGTCAACCACCTGCTGGACGTGCTGCTCACCCAGGGCGCCGTCCAGCTCGCGCTGGCCGCGGCCGGGTTCTCGGCGCCGACGGTGTTCGTGGTCGGCATGTTCGTCGTCGCCCAGGGCTACTTCGTGCACGCCAACATCGATGTCCGGATCGGCCCGCTCAACCATGTGCTCGCCGGTCCGGAGCAGCACCGCCTGCACCACAGCACCGATCTGGCGGAGGCCGGGCACTACGGCTCCGACCTGTCGGTGTGGGACCACGCCTTCGGCAGCTTCACCTGGCGGCCCGGCCGCCGGCCGCTCGCGGTGGGGCTGGCGAATCCGGCCGACTTCCCCGCCACCGGCCGGGTGGTCGCCAGCCACCTCCAGGCCTGGCGCCGCCCCGCCCGGGCCCAGCGGTCCCCGACCGGTACCTCCTGAGCCGCGCCCCGTCCCGTCCCACCGTTCCGTCCCCGCTCCGTCCCCGCTCCTCCTCCCGACCGGCTCGCCCCTGCGGCCGACCCGGCTTCCGGCCTGCCCGGAACCCGGCGCGCGGCCGCTGTCCCCCCGGCGCGCGCGGCGCTCCCGCAGCCCGCCCGCGCGCGCGAACGCAGCGACCCAAGGACTCGACTCCTATGACGGATTCCCGCTTCGTCACCTCCCCGGACCTCCCCGATCCCTCCGAACGCACCGCCCCCGGCGGCCCGTCCGCCGCGCCAGGCACCGGACGGGAGAAGATCGCGATCATCGGGATCGGCTGCCGCCTGCCCGGCGGGGCGAGCGACCACCGCTCCTACTGGCAGAACCTCCTCGACGGCAAGGACTGCATCACCCCGACCCCGCGCAGCCGCTACGACGTCGCCACCCTCGGCAGCCGGGACAAGGCCAAGCCCGGCCGGCTGGTCGGCGGCCGGGGCGGCTACATCGACGGCTTCGACGAGTTCGACCCGGCGTTCTTCGGCATCAGCGGCCGCGAGGCCGACCACATGGACCCGCAGCAGCGGAAACTGCTGGAGGTGGCCTGGGAGGCACTGGAGGACGGCGGACAGAAGCCGGCCGAACTGGCCGGCCGTGAGGTCGGCGTCTACGTCGGCGCGTTCACTCTGGACTACAAGATCGTCCAGTTCTCGGACCTCTCCTTCGACACCCTCGCCGCGCACACCGCCACCGGCACCATGATGACGATGGTGTCGAACCGCATCTCGCACTGCTTCGACTTCCGCGGCCCCAGCGTCTCCCTCGACACCGCCTGCTCCTCCTCCCTGGTCGCCGTCCACCTCGCCGTGCAGAGCCTGCAGCGCGGCGAGACCGACCTCGCCCTGGCCGGCGGCACCCTGCTGCACATCGCCCCGCAGTACACGATCGCGGAGACGAAGGGCGGCTTCCTCTCCCCGCAGGGCCGCTCCCGCACCTTCGACGCGGCGGCCGACGGCTACGTCCGGGCCGAGGGCGTCGCGGTGGTCGCGCTCAAACGGCTCTCCGACGCGCTGCGCGACGGCGACCCGGTGCACGCCGTCGTCATCGGCAGCGGCGTCAACCAGGACGGCCGCACCAACGGCATCACCGTGCCCAACCCGGACGCCCAGGTCACCCTGATCGAGCGGGTCTGCGCCGAGGCCGGGATCGTCCCCGGCAGCCTCCAGTACGTCGAGGCGCACGGCACCTCCACCCCGGTCGGCGACCCGATCGAGGCGGGCGCCCTGGCCCGGGCCCTCGCGATCGGGCGCCGCCCGGGCGACAAGTGCTACGTCGGCTCGGTCAAGACCAACATCGGGCACACCGAGTCGGCCTCCGGCCTGGCCGGGCTGATCAAGTCCGCGCTCGCCCTCAAGCACCGGACGGTGCCGCCGCACATCAATCTGGAGCGGCTCAACCCGGCGATCGACCCGGACGCCCTGCCGTACGAGATCCCCACCGAGGTCACCCCCTGGCCGGCCCACGAGGGCCCGGCCCGGGCCGGGGTCAACTCCTTCGGCTTCGGCGGCACCAACGCCCATGTCCTGCTGGAGGCCGCGCCGGAGCCGTCACCGGCGCCCGGGCCCGCCCCGGCCGACGCCACCGAGGAGAGCGCCGCGCCCGGACCGGCCGAGGGGCGCCCGCACTGGACGGTGCTGCCGCTGACCGCCAGGGAGGCCGCCGCCCTGCCCGAACTGGCCGCCGGCGTCCAGGCCGAACTGGCCGGCGTCCGCGGCGGCAGCCCGGCCCGCCCGGCCGACCTCGGCCACACCCTCGCCCACCGCCGCCAGCACCACGACGCCCGGCTCTCGGTCGTCTACGACGCCCGCGAGCACGCCGCCCGCGCCTCGCTCGACGAGGCGCTCACCGCCCATCTGCGCGGTGAACCGCACCCCCGGGTCCTCACCGGCCACCGCCGCGAGGCCCGGCACCGCCGACTCGCCTGGGTCTTCACCGGGATGGGCCCGCAGTGGTGGGCGATGGGCCGCCGGCTCCTCGCCACCGAACCGGTCTACCGGGAGGCCGTCGAGTCCTGCGCCGAGCACCTCGCCGAGCTGGCCGGCTGGTCGCTGATCGACGAGCTCACCGCCGACGAGGCGGCGTCCCGGATGGCCGAGACCTGGCTCGCCCAGCCCGCCAACTTCGCCGTCCAGACCGGCCTGGCCGCGCTCTGGCGCAGCCGGGGCGTGCGGCCGGACGCGATCGTCGGCCACTCCACCGGCGAGGTCGCCGCCTTCTACGAGGCCGGGGTCTACGACCTCGCCGACGCGGTCAAGGTGGTGTTCCACCGCAGCCGCCTCCAGCAGGAGCTGGCCGGTACCGGCGGCATGCTCGCGGTCTCGCTCACCGAGGCCGAGGCGCTGCGCCGGATCCGCCCGTACGGGGGCGCGGTCTCGGTCGCCGCCGTGAACAGCCCCACCGCGCTCACCCTCGCCGGGGACGCTCCCGCTCTCGCCGAACTGGCCGCCGCGCTCACCGCCGAGCAGGTCTTCGCCCGCCCGCTGACCGTCGAAGTCCCGTACCACAGCGCCCGGATGGACCTGATCAAGGACGAGCTGCTGGAGTCGCTCGCCGACATCAAGGCCCGCCCGGCGCAGACCCCGCTCTACCTCACCGGCCGCGAGGGCACCGCGCGCGGCACCGAGCTGGACGCCGGGTACTGGTGGCACAACGTCCGCGACAGCGTCCGCTTCCGGCAGGCCGTGGAGCGGCTCGCCGACGACGGCTACGGCCTGTTCCTGGAGATCGGCCCGCACCCGGTGCTCGGCCGCTCGATCCAGGAGACCGTCGAGGCCCACCCGGGCACGGCCGACCGGCCCGAGCCGCGGACCCTGCCCTCGATCCGCCGCCAGGAGGACGAACAGGCCACCTTCACCGCCTCACTGGCCGCGCTCCACAACCTCGGCGTCGAGGTCGACTGGTCGGTGCTCCAGCCCGCCGGGCGGATCGTCCCGCTGCCCCGCTACCCGTTCCGGCGCGACCGGCACTGGGTCGAGCCGAAGGCGGTCGCCGAGGTCCGGCAGGGGCGGGTCGACCACCCGCTGCTCGGCCGCCGGCTGCCCGGCGCCGAACCGGCCTGGGAGGCCCGGCTGGACGCCGAGGCCCTGCCGTACCTGGAGGACCACCGGATCCAGGGCGACGTGGTGTTCCCGGCCGCGGGCTATCTGGAGATGGCCGTCCAGGCGGTCCGCGCGCTCACCGGCGGGACGGACGCCGCCCTGGCCGACGTCGAGCTGCGCAAGGCGCTGCTGCTGCCGGACGACGAGAGCCGCGCCGTCCGGCTCACCCTCTGCGCCGAGCAGGGCGCCTTCACCGTCGCCACCGGCGAGGGCCGTGAGCGCACCGTGCACGCCGTCGGCACCGTCCGCCCCGGCCAGCGCCGCCGGTCCGGCCGCCCGCTGGACGCGGAGGCGGTCCGCGGGCGGGCGCTGCGCCGGCTCGCCGGGCCCGACTGCTACGCCGCACTCGCCGCGCTCGGCTACCACTACGGCCCCGCCTTCCAGGGCATCGAGGAGGTCTGGATCGGCCCCGGCGAGGCACTCGCCCGGATCCGCCCGCCCGCCGGGGTCGCCGGGCAGGGCGAGCGGCACCAGGTGCACCCGGTGGTGATGGACGCCTTCTTCCAAACCCTGCTGACGCCCCAGCTGCTGGCCGACCGGCCGGCGGACGGCCGGGGGATCCGGCTGCCGGTGGCGATCGGGGAGGTCCGGCTGGACGCGGTCGGCGACCGCCCGCTCTGGGTGCACGCCACCGTCACCCGGGACGCCGGGGCCGAACTCCTCGGCGACCTCGCGGTGTACGAGGAGCAGGGCGCCCCGCTCGGCGGGGTCACCGGCTTCCGGGCCGCGGACGTCGAGCGGGCCGCCACCGCGGTCGGCCTCGGCACCATCGACGGCTGGCTCGCCGAACCGGCCTGGGCGGAGCTTCCGGCCGCCGGTGACGCCCCGGACCTGCTGGCCGAA